>JAAYSI010000079.1 GCA_012524045.1 Peptococcaceae bacterium
TATTTACAAATATTATTAGCCAAAAAAGTTCTAAATCCTTTTTTCTGAATTGTGATTTGGCATTTATTTAAAATTTAAAAATTCTTAGGCTAAAATCTTAAACAGTCGCGATACCAGAAATAAAAAAAATTCGCCTATTAAGACGGATTTTTATGATATTTGTCCCAACTGACGATTTCTTCCAGACTATTTCGATTTTTGGTCGGAGCCCCTTCTTCCAACGGATAACCAAGAGGGATTAAAGCAATAGGCTCTAAATTGTCCGGTAAACCTAGTATTTTATGACAAAGCTTCGCATCAAACGCGCATACCCAGCAAGTACCAAGGCCCAGATCAGCAGCAGCCAATGTTATATGATCAACGGCAATAGCTATGTCTACATCGCAATGATCTTTGCCATCTTTTCTTTTCCAGGATTTTGAATGGTCTCCGCAAGCAACAATAATAACCGGCGCTTTGGCAAACCAATCTCGGGGATAGACTTGGGCAATTTTTTGCTTAAGCTCATCTTCTGTAAGGACTATAAAATGCCAAGGCTGGGCATTAGTTGCCGAAGGAGCTATTCTGGCCGCTTCTAAAATCTCTAATATCTTCTCTTTTTCAACTTTTTTATCCTCATATTTTCTGACAGAATACCTTTTCAGCGCTAATTCGTTAAAAGTCAATGTGTATCCCACCTTTACCGCTTTTAAAAATATAAGTTAAAAATATAATAACATAATATCCATTTTGTCACAATTTAAGTAATTTAAATAAATTATGTTATAATGAACGAAGGTGAGAAGGGATGCAAATATTTAAAAACGATTGGCACGAACTATTAAAAGACGAGCTTAAACAAGATTATTATTTAAAGTTAAGAAGCTTTTTAATTAATGAGTATAGAACTAGAACTATTTATCCGGATATGTATGATATCTTTAATGCTTTACACTATACAGCCTATCAAGATGTAAAGGTGGTAATTCTAGGTCAAGATCCCTACCATGGACCTAATCAGGCTCATGGTTTGAGCTTCTCCGTAAAGCCCGGAGTTGCCGCACCGCCGTCTTTAGTCAATATTTTTATTGAACTACAAAACGATCTTGGCTGTTATATTCCGAATAACGGCTACTTAAAAAAATGGGCCGACCAGGGAGTTTTACTTCTGAATGCTTCCCTAACCGTTAGAGCAGGACAAGCCAACTCTCATAGTAAAATAGGCTGGCATATTTTTACCGATAAAATTATAAAACTGTTAAGTGCCAGAGAAAAGCCGATTGCCTTTATGCTATGGGGCAAAAACGCTCAAGAAAAACTTAAAATAATTGATAGCAAAAAGCATTTTATTATCAAATCAGCCCATCCCAGTCCGCTTTCGGCACATAGGGGTTTCTTTGGAAGCAAGCCATTCTCCAAAGCAAATAGGTTTCTGGAGTCGATAGGTGAAAAACCTATAGATTGGCAAATAGAAAATATCGAAACGGCCGTCAAATAATACATTTAAAGACGGCCGTTACTTATTATTTATTAAGCTTCTCTTATATAACTTCTATTGTATTGTATTAACCTAATGTTGTATTACATAAAACCTAAACGTATGCTTTCTTTGCCGGGGCCAAAATAGTAGTTAAAAGCGCAACCACTAAAGCCGGCAACAGCCAACCTAAACCCTGTCCATAGAAAGGAAGATAGTTTAGGGCTTTGGGGATAAATTCCAAGTTAAGTCCTAGTCCTGTCCCCAAAGAGTAAACGGCATCAGTCAAAACTAAAAAGACGGTAATTCCTACAGTATATAGATAGACTGCTTTTTTTCCTTTAAACAGATCGTGAAATAAAGCAAGTAAGACTAAGACTATTATTATCGGATAGACTATTACCAGCAAAGGTACAGATATTTCCAGGATTTTTGCCAAGCCCATATTAGCTAAAACAAAACTTACTAAGGTCGTAGCAATTGCTATAGTATTATAGCTTAAACGATAATTAGATAGCCGGCTAAAATACTCTCCGCAGCTAGCTACTAAACCTATAGCAGTTGTTAAACAAGCCAAGGTCATGGCAAGCCCAATGAAGAGTTTTCCGGCATTACCTAATAGAGTAGCACTAATAAATGACAATAATTGACCGGGGTTATCGCCGGTAAAAAGAGTTCCGGTAGTATTACCAATATAAGCTAAACCTACATATATAAATGCAAGTCCTGCTGCAGCAATCATTCCGGCTTTTATAGTGATTTTAGTAACGACTGAACTATCCTTAATCCCTTTATCACGGATACCTTTAACAATTATCATGCCAAAAATTGTCGAAGCAATAGCATCCATCGTATTATAACCCTCAATAAAGCCCTGAGCAAAAGGACTGGAGTAACTGCTCTCACCAATACTGCCCATAGGGGTGATTATACCTTTGATTATAATTATTGATAAAAAAATTAATAAAAAAGGCGTTAAAAACTTACCAAGGTTATTTAGCAATTTCGTCGGCTTTAATACAAAAAAAAGAACAATCAGAAAAAAGAATACAGTCGTTACAAACAGTGCAATTTTGGTGTTGGTAGGATCGGCTAATTGAGCCAAAGGCACAATAGCGACTTCAAAGGTAGTGGCTGCTGTCCTTGGAATCGCCAATAACGGGCCAATACAAAGTACTGCCACCGTGGTAATAATCTTACTAAACACCGGGTTAACTCGGTTTGCCAAAAGCTCCAAGTCGCCCCCTGCTTTTGCCACTGCTGTAACACCCAAAAAAGGGAGCCCTACCCCGGTAATAATAAAACCAAGCAGTGCAGGCCAAAAGCTCTCCCCGCTTTGAAGCCCTAGCATAGGTGGAAAGATTAAGTTACCGGCGCCAAAGAACATGGCCAGTAATGCTAGACCAGTGATAAGAATACCTCGTGAGGACATTTTTTTCGACTCCTTTAGTTGTTTTTCCTTAATTAGTACTATTTTTCAACAAATAATAATAATGTAGCTCAATTCCTTCACAATGTCAAATGTCTATTTTCAGAACTAAACGCTCTGTATTTGTTATGCTCACTTTTTCTTAATTCCCTATCTATTTTCTAATGGCCTTGGCAAAATAAAGGAAACAAAAAAGAAAGTTTACTCATACTAAAGAGCAAACGTTCTTAGCCTTTATTTTGCTACAAACTTAGCCAAAAATACTTCTAAGCCAGTCTAGAACCTTATCTATAATCTTTTGGAAGAATCCTTTATTTTCCTCAATGGTATCTCTCACAATGTCTATATTTTTTTCTAACTTATCTAATTGGCTGAGAATGCTATCTACATTTAGATCCAGTTTGCTGATTCTCTCCATTAGCCTCAAAATCTGATCAATCTGTTCATCAGACAGAGTAATTCCTAATTCGTTAGCAATATTGGCGATCACCCTACGTATATCTTCTGGGTTTTTTATATCTTGTCCGAGAATTTCCGCTTTTACCTTTCGGATCAGTTCTGTAGCCTGATCACTTCCAAGATCCTCACTGATATTTTGAGTAAGTTTCAACTCTTCATTTGCCACCTTTTTGGCATTTTCATCTAACTTTTTACCAGTTGCTTCTTCAAAGGCCATCATAACCCCTGTTAGAGCTGTTGTTCCGGTCACTGTAAAAGGTGCTGTTACCTTAATTTCAGCATCTTTCACACCCGCTGTAGCCATTGCATTGGCATACATTTCTTTAGTTACTAGGGAAATATTGTTTGTATTTACTATAATACCTTCTCCTTCGGACTTAAGTTTTACATGAGCAGAAGAAAAGGCTTGAGTACCTATTTCTTTACTTGTTGCACTTTCTAGATATCTTTTCACATCTTCAATGGAAACTTCGATTATACTTACTTCATCTTCTTTTACTCCAAATTCCTGCAAAATCTTATTTCGCTGCTCCTTGGTCAAATCCGCTCCTAGGCTAACTACATCCCCCTTACCCGCCAGGGTCATACCCGAAAAAACACCAATGAATAAACTCGCAATAAGTAAACAAGTTAATAGTTTTTTTACTTTCATCTTTGTTCTATCCTTTCACCTCATCAATGATCATTAGGGAACCTTATATATATGATTGTCCAAAAAGTAATAGTATAGACATGGAAATCTATAGTGTAATGGCCAAAAAAGGAGCTGCTGCTCGACGAATTACATTCGTTTTACAATAACCCCTTCTTCAAGTACTTTGTTAGATATTCACAGTTTTTACCTTTGTGTTTGGGCAGCTACCAGGCCTTTTACTCCATATTTTTCTCTGAGACGTGGCTTCTCAATTTTTCCGGTAGGATTGCGCGGGACGGTGTCAAAAATAATTTTCCGGGGACGCTTATAACGAGGCAGTGACTTACAAAAATCAGCTATTTCTTTAGCCGAACAATTGTGTCCGGGTTTTAACTCAATTATCGCTGCAGCGATTTCTCCTAAGCGATCGTCCGGTAAGCCTATAACCGCCACATCCTTTATAGCCCCGTGCGCTCGAAGATGATCTTCAATCTGAACAGGATAAATGTTTTCCCCGCCGCTAATAATAACATCTTTTTTTCGGTCGACCAAATAGATGAAGCCGTCTTCGTCCATTCGAGCCATATCGCCGGTAAGCAGCCACCCATCCTTGAGTACTGCCGCCGTCGCTTTCGGGTCATTATAGTAGCATTTCATAACGCCATGCCCTTTAACCGTCAGCTCTCCGACTTGGCCCTGCGGTACCGGGCAACCATTTTCATCGACAATTTTAACTTCCCAGTTATGGCCTGGTATACCAATAGCACCAACTTTATGAATGTTTTCAACCCCTAAGTGGACGCAACCAGGGCCAATTGATTCGCTTAGACCATAATTTGTATCGTATAAGTGATGAGGGAAATATTTCTTCCAGCGCCGAATCAAACTCGGTGGAACCGGTTGCGCTCCTATATGCATCAATCTCCATTGGGACAGTTCATAATCCTCAAGTTTAACCCGACCACTCTCAATAGCATCCAAGATATCTTGAGCCCATGGGACTAAAAGCCATACAATAGTGATTTTCTCCTCAGAAACAGTTTTTAAGATCCATTCAGGCTTTACTCCACGCAACAACACGGCTTTACTTCCTGACATTAAGCTCCCAAACCAATGCATTTTGGCTCCTGTATGATAGAGCGGTGGAATACATAAAAAATTATCATCACGTTTTTGGCCATGGTGATTAATCTCTGTATAGCAGGCTGTCATCAGGCTGCGATGGGTGTGCAAAATAGCCTTAGGAAAACCGGTCGTTCCAGATGAAAAATAAATTACAGCATCGTCTTCATCAGTCAAAGGAATTTGAGGGGATTCGGAAGAGCAATTCGCCGTAAGACGATCATAACTCTCAGCAAAAAGCGGACGGTTTTCCCCGGCAAAAAGTAATAGTCTTATTTGTGGTAACTCTTTATAAATTGCTTCCATCCGATCAATAAACTCTGGGCCAAAGACCAATGCTACCGCTTCGGCTAATTCCAAACAGTATTTTATTTCCTCAGAGGTATAACGAAAGTTTAAAGGTACAGCTATTGCCCCGGCTTTTAGAATACCAAAATAAATAGGCAACCATTCTAAACAGTTCATTAATAGAATAGCTACCTTATCACCTTTTTTAATGCCGCGTTTTCGTAATAAATTAGCCATCCGGTTTGCCTTTTCGTCAAAAACGCGCCAGGTCATATCCCTTCGGTACTCACCGGCCGGATTGTTTTCGATAAGTTCATACTCAAGCCAAGTAACATTATCCTTCTCCTGAAGGTCCATATTAATCTCGGTAAGACATTTTTCCTGGCCATAGAGTTTAGCATTGCGAGCCAATATTTCAGTAATAGGCATTTTCTCTTTTCCTCCCATACTACCATGCTACATATTTGGTAATAAATTTTTTTATTTTTGCTTTTATCTATATAAAAATAAATTTTTAATTTTATTCATTAAAGTAATTTCATTAAAGTAATTCTCCAAAGAATTTCTTTGAAAGATTCCTTTTACAATTCTTAGTTCATTATCAAATTATTCGTTTAGATCAAAAAGAATAATTATGTGACTTGCTAAACAGTCTAAAATGGACTAAATAGATTATAAAACGTTCAAAAAAGTTTGGCAACCCTTAGGCTCCAATCTTAATTACATTAGCCCATGTCGGTACCTTACCCTCGCCAGATAATACCACTATAACCTTCATTCCTCGCGGAGCTTGCTCCGGCCACGGCGTCTTACCATCAGTTATAACTATACTCACTTGTGGTATAGGCTTTAATTTTGCCGCCGCTTCCAAGCCGGCTCCCATATTTGTACCACCACCTCCGGTTAATTCTATTTGATCCGGACGAAAAACCCTACGGCAGGTGTGAACTGTTTGATCAACAGCTAAAACATGAATGCCTTCCAGTTGGCCCAGAGCCTTAAGTATTCCGGCAATTTCGGCAAGAGTCTGAGCCAACATTTTGTCTGAAATACTGGCGCTGGTATCAGCTATAACAGCAACTGAAGGTAGCGGACGGCGCAAAGAAGGAAAAACAACTTCCGATTTCCCAATCCGGTATTGTCGACGCGAAGGACGGCGATAGGAATAATCTGTGGCCCCGACTGTATCAGCAATTGCATAACGGATCGCAGCAGCCAGTTTTTTGCGCCAGTCAACTTTAGGATTTAGTTTGCCTTCTGCCCAGCGGACTAAATGACCAGGCACACGTCCTTGCCCTTGGGCATATTCTCTAATCTGCTTAGCTACATCTCTACGAATCAATTCCGCTTGAATTTGGGACAGACCATCTATTGGCCCTTCGCTGGGCGAAAGTTCTTCCCATGGAGCCTTATGACCGGTTGCGCATGAACCGCAGTGACCGGAACCCGGTTTGGGCTTTTCAAATTGATCCTGCTGCTGTTTGCCAGAGTTTCCTTTTTGCTTGCTGCTCTGTTTTTGATCGTTCTGTTTTTGATCGCCACTATCTTGCTTTTCATTAGATCGCCCTTCATTTGGCTGATCTATGCCAGACTCGCCGTTCTCCTTATTGTCCTCGTTTGTCGAATCAGAATTTTCGCCATTAGCAATTCGATCAGATGGGGACTTTAGTTGATTTTGTAATTTTGCATAATACTCTTCGGCTAAAAGGTTATCCGGTAGTCCGAATGAGCCAGGTGTTATTGGCTGCGTAGGAAAACTAACCCCTTCGCGAACTAGATCATCATTAATTTCTGCATCCGTAGCAATATTGCTTAGTCGCGGATCGCAATCCTTCATTCGTTCCGCGTGATTACGGAGTAGATGGCAAATTTCATGGTAAAGGACTCCTTCGATGTGTTCAACGGGCCAGTGGCCTAAGCTATCAGGATCATAGTAGATTCGCCAATACTTATCAACAGCTAGAGTTCCCAAACTGGCTTTGGGCACTGGACGTAAAGCCCAGGCTGCAGAGGCCAGATATGGACGCTTTTTGATTAAACGCAAACGGGCAGCTTGCATCTCCTGCGGAAAACTCACGCCAAAAACACCTCCAGACATTTTAAAGCCTCTATACTTTCTTCAATTCCGGATGGTTCTCCAGCGGCAATGGCCTTTTGCCAAAAGGAATCTATCTCTGGCTTGATACTTGCTGTCTCTTGTTGAAGCCTTCGTTTTAATTCTGGTAGTTTGGCTAGGTTAAGCTCATTTGGGTAAAAAAAGAAATTATTGGTGGGAAAGAAATATGTATACCGGTAATTCTTATAACGGGGCAGAAAAATTGGAGGATAATCCTCAATAATCTCCTTAAGTAGCGGAGTAGCATCTTTGGCCTGAATAGAAAAACTTGCAATGCCACCATTTAAAACAGTTATTTTAGAAGAACAACAAGGTTCATTACTACTGTCTTCACAGCTATATAAGCGATATTCTTTACTGTCCTCTGTTTTCAAAATAATTTCCACCTGCCACCTACTAGATCGCGCCAAATGAAAGGTATCCAGCCTCTTAATCCATTCGCTGCCAAATACAATTTTCAATACAAAGTAAATAAGATATGCCGGTAATTTTGAGTTTCCCCCGTTATATAATGTAAGACTAGCATCTTCACCGCTTTCTAAACAGACATAGACCCGACCGTATTTCATACTTTTAGTGGAAGTATCAACCCAAGGAAGATTTCGTGACTCATAATAACGACTCACATCAATCCTCCTTTTTGCAAAAGCGGAACAAATTCGCGTAATTCTTTTGTCGGTAACGGTAATTCTGGTTTACGCGCAGCTGCTAATTTTTTGGCTGCAACTGCGGCTATATCTTTTTTGCCTTGCTCAGCAGCCCGCGCAAGAATACTCCAAGCTGCAGTCCAACGTTCTGCCGTAAGTCTGGCTGTGGCAGCAGTAATAACTGCCAATAAGATAGCAAAAGCCTGGTCCCCACGTTCCGGAAGATTCAGTTGCTCCGGGTTCGCTAGAATTTCTTCAGGATCCGGCAAATCTAAATCATTAGACCAAGCCAAAAATTCCAAACAAGCCCCTTCGCCAACACAGCCCGCAATAAGCATCGCTATCACATCTTCATCGGCTTGAACTCTACTAGCAGCTGCCAACAACCTGGAAGCCATCGACCAAGATCGCGGAGAAGGCCAGGCTTTACCTGCTTGTTCTTCGCTTTGCGGTACTTGAAGCAGTAAATGTGGTCTATGCCTTATGAAGGACGCAATTAGATTTTGCTTAGCCGGTATTAAATCTTCCCAATCCGCAGGAAGCTTGGGCAAATCCAACAAATCCCATCCTCTGATCATTCCGTCGACCCAGTTCATGACGTCAAGAGACCAATATAAGTGACAAAACCTATTGGCCAAAGGTGCAGTAAGGTCCCAACCCCCTACAGCCTGCTCCGGTGGATTAGCTGAAGCAACAACAGATACTCCGGGCGGTAAAGACAAATCCCCCACCACTCTTTCCAATACTACCCTCAGCAAAGCTGCCTGGACAGCCGGTGGAGCAGTGGAAATCTCATCTAAGAAAAGAACCCCCTTCTCAGCTTGAGCTAAGCGCCAGGCCCAAGCAGGAGGCTCCATATTTACTCCGTGCTCTCGAATAACAGGAAGCCCGGAGAAATCTGCAGGTTCCCGAATGGAAGCTAAGACGACCTCTAACGGAAGATTTAACTTCGCTGCCAGCATATTGATAGTGGCTGTCTTTCCGACTCCAGGGGGGCCCCAGGTAAGAATCGGGACACCGGCCTGAATAGCAATGGCCAAAGCTGATACTATTAACAACAGTTACACCTCCGAAAATTTTTACTACTCTTATTCTCAGTAAGCACGATCGTCGTTTTATGTATGCTATTATAGTAATTTTTCCCAATAGTAAAGAAAAATATAACTGTTTGAGTTGGGCCAGACTTTTTCCTTAAAGAAACAATTGTCTTTTAAGAATTTATAAATTATTATATTTTTTTAGAAGTTTGAATAATTGAGAGGATTAAATAAGTGAAATAGAATGTTTTTAGCTTTGATAAACCAATATAAGGGCCTACCTAAACAGATCTATATTATGCTAGTTGCTCGTATTGTAGCTGCAACAGGTGCATTCGTTTATCCCTTTATTACTATGTTACTTAGCAGTCGCCTGCATTTTAGCGATCAGGAAATCAGTGTCTATCTTTTAATATTGGCCGCAAGTTATATTCCTTCGGCTCTCATCGGTGGAAGACTGGCAGATCTTTTTAACAGAAAATATGTATATGTTCTAGTGACTTTTATCGCTAATATAACCTTTTTTATCGCAGGCTTTTACTGTTATTCGCTTAGTGTCATATATCTTATTTTGATAGGCTATTTCTTTTCAAATATGGGAAACCCGGTAATAGCAGCTATGATGATGGACATAACCAATCCCCAAAATAGACAAGAAAGCTTATCGCTTTGCTATCTTGGAGCAAACTTAGGTATTGCCGTCGGACCTTTGAACGCGGGCTTTTTATTTGAAAATTATACAAGCTGGATTTTCTGGGGTAACGCCATTATTAACTCTTTGGCAATGCTTATTATTGCTATTTGGATAAAAGACACCAGACCGGACGAACAAGCCGTGAAAGCAATTATAGCTGATGACAGCCGCCAGGCCGAACGCCCTGCGTCAGGAGGGACTTTGGCCCAACTCTTTAAAAACCCAATTATAATTATCTTTGCACTAATCGGCATCTGCTATACTTTCTCCTACTCTCAATTGTCCTATATAATGTCGCTACATTTGGAAGAGATATTTGGGATAGCAGCCGGCTCCAAATATATCGGAGCTATGTGGTCTATTAATGGGCTGGTCGTATTTATCTCCACCCCACTGATGGTACTTCTGTTCAAAAAAAGAAATGCCCTGTTAAATATCTCAACAGCCGGCATCGGTTATGTTTTAGGATTTGGACTTTATGCCTTTACCCAAAATATTATTGTAATACTTTTATTGGTTATAGTTTGGACTTGCGGTGAAGTACTTTGTAACACTAATACAGGGGTGTTTATAGCTAATCATACGCCACTCACACATAGAGCAAGATTTCAGTCTATCTACGAAATAATACAGGGAACCGGAAGAGCAATCGGTCCCCTGTTAATGAGCAGTTTTTTATTAAACCACAGCTACAGTCAAGGATGGCTACTGGTTAGCTTGGTAAGTTTTAGTGCTGTCTTAGGCTATTATATTTTATATAGATTCTGGCTCTTTAATAACCGCAAAACAACTAGAAGCAAAAACAACCTTACTGGATAAATTTCTTATAATACTTTGGACAAAAATCCTTGGGTTCTGGGGTTTTGAGGATTTGTAAAAATCTCTTCGGGAGTATTATCTTCGACGATTTTGCCCTCATCCATAAACAAAACACGAGTCGCAACTTCCCTGGCAAAACCCATTTCGTGAGTCACAATAACCATAGTCATGCCTTCATCTGCAAGCTGCCTTATTAAATCCAATACTTCGCCGACCATTTCCGGATCTAGAGCGGAAGTAGGTTCATCGAACAGCATTACCTTAGGATTCATAGCTAAAGCTCTTATTATTGCAATTCTTTGTTTCTGTCCCCCAGATAAGGTTGAGGGATATACATTGGCTTTGTCCTCAAGGCCAATTCTTTTTAACAATCGCATTGCATTTTCCTTGGCCTTAGTTTTAATTTCAGCTTTGGAAGTTGTAATTGGATAGAGTTCTTTTTTATCCCGGCTGATGAAATTCCTCCCTCTTATAAATAAATTTTTTAACTTTTTTTGACGGAGATCCTGAATTCCGATATGAACCGGGGCAAGCATTATATTATCTATCACAGTCTTATTGTTAAAAAGATTGAATTGTTGAAAAACCATACCCATATGGCGCCGATGAATATTTATATTAACTTTCATATCAGCAATGTCAACACCGTCAAAAATTACAGAACCGCTGGTAGGATCCTCCAAACAATTAAGACAGCGTAAAAGGGTACTTTTACCGCTTCCGGAAGGGCCTATTATGGCTATTTTTTCGCCTTTATTGATAGTGATATTAATTCCTTTTAAGACTTCAAGATTGCCAAAACTTTTTCTTAAATCAATTACGTCTATCACTTTTTCTTAGGCTCCTTTCCATCAGTTTAACTAATAAGGCGGCTATTGCAACCAATACAATATATATTAAGGCCATTACCAAATAAGGAACCATAAATTCATAACTGTTAGAGCCTATATAGTTGAAAGCTACATATAAGTCAGCCGCTCCAACAAAGCTTACAACTGAAGTTTCTTTGATCAGGGCGATAAATTCGTTACCTAAAGTCGGAAGGATATTCTTAACTGCTTGCGGTACCACGATCTTCATCATAGCTACTCTGTAGCTTAGACCCAAAGCCCGACCGGCTTCCATCTGACCGGGGTCAACTGATAAGATACCGCCTCGCATAATTTCCGAAACGTAGGCTCCACTGTTTAAACCAAAGACAAGTACACAAACATTAAGGGCAGGCATATTAATACCAAGTAAGGGCAGGGCCACATAATAGGTTACCAATAGCTGTACAACAATCGGAGTACCCCTAAATAATCCGACATAAAAAGTACAAAATCCGTTTAGTATTCGTGGCAACATCCTATACTTTGGCAATACTCTAATAATAGCAATTAATGTACCTATAATAATTCCAATTGCCAATCCGACGACTGCGATAATTAATGTGTTTTCCAACCCGGTTATAACTTTTGTATAACCTTGGTGCTCATAAAAAACACTCCAAAACTTTTCTAGCTTCTTATCAAAATTTCCCATATCATTCCCCTAAAGCTACAATACTCCGCTTAATTCTAGCGGAGTATTGTAGAATTATTACTACAATTATTACTTAGTTTAGTTCATTTATTGCTTCGGTAATACATTGAGCCGGAGCTTCATCAATGATTACCAAGTTAATATTGCCATTTAGCATATCCTGAACAGCTAAAGATCCTGATCTATATCCGACGCATGTGGCATCATAGCCGGTAAAGCCCCAATCCTCATCGCCTTCTACATAGAACTGCCCTGTTGTCCCGGTCTGAACTCCAATTTTAATATCGCTACCAAAACCGGCGAGAATTTCTTCTACTTCAGCGGCCGTTTGGCAGTTATCGAAAGTAGTATCATCGGCTCTGACAATAACCTTTTGGGCTGCATCATAGTACTTATCTGAAAAAGTTACATATTCTTTTCTGTCTTCTTTTATAGTAAGTCCGGCCATGGCAATATCAGCCTTGCCCTGTCCTACGGAAAGACAAACGGCATCAAAATCCATGTTGCTAACTACCAGCTCTTTACCTAAGCGCTCAGCAAGCAATGCTGCCAATTCCATATCAATACCGTAATATTTATCGCCAACGGTATATTCGAAAGGTTCAAAAGCAGCATTAGTAGCAACAATAAGTTGATCTTTGCTACTATCTAAATCAGCAGAAACAACAGCCTGGGGTTCACCGTCACCGAAATAATTGTTTAAAATTTGGTCAAATGTACCATCTGCCTGAATTTCAGCAATAAAATTGTTGACCTCGGAAAGAAGTTCCGGCTGGTTCTTATCCACCCCAAAGGCGTACTCTTCTTGCGTCAGCGGAATGTCGATAACTTTAACGACACCTTCTCCGGTGTTTGCCACATTATTCTCCGCATCGCCACTTGTGGCACCAGAACCGCAACCTGTAAAACTAAGTATCAGTAAACCAATAAGAATCAAAGAAACTATTTTTCTCATAGCCTGCATCTCCTTAATAATGAATACTTATACAGAAATATATGTTTTTCTGCATAAATATAAAATTATAATACTCATTTATATTTGTCAAACTTAAATATGCTTATATTTTGGGATTTAACTCAATTATGCTGGTCGGAGATAGGTCTGACGCTTTAATTCGAGAGTTCTGGCTATAAATCAAATTAGTAATATTATAAAGCAAGAGAGAGAATTTCCAAAATATTTTCTAATTATTATATTAAGTTAAATTTTTCAATATAGCCAAATACAAATACTACTAAAATAATTAGCGGAAGTATATAGGTTAGATAAAATCTGGTTATCTGCGGTATCTTAATCCCTTTTCCAGTGTTTGCTTCTTTGATGAAATTATCCCAACCCCACCCATAACGTGTTACACAGAACAGGATGTAAACTAAAGAACCAAGTAAAAGAATATTATTGCTTACAATAAAATCTTCCAAGTCAAGAATTACTGTGCCCTCTCCTAAAGGAGCGAAGCTACTCCAAACATTAAAGCCAAGAGCACAGGGAATCGAAAGAATAATAATTGCCACAAGATTTATAGCTACAGCTTTGCTCCTGGACCAACCCAAAAGATCAATACCAAAAGAAATAATATTTTCAAAAACAGCGACCACTGTTGATAAGGCTGCAAAAACCATAAACAAATAAAAAGCAATACCCCATAGTTGGCCAACAGGCATAGAGTTAAAAATATTAGGTAGAGTGATAAACACGAGACTGGGGCCGGCGCCAGGATTTACCCCATAAGCAAAACAAGCTGGGAAAATAATCAGGCCAGCCGTTATCGCCACAAAAGTGTCGAGAATTGTAATGTTAATGCCCTCACCAAGCAAGCTACGATTTCTGGAAACATAGCTACCAAATATGGCCATACTTCCCATTCCAATACTTAGGGTAAAAAACGCCTGTCCCATAGCTGCAAATATCGTCGTCCAAAGACCATGTTCCTTAATCCCTTCCAGATTAGGCAATAAATAAAAAGAAAGCCCTTCCATAGCATTCGGCAAGGTTAAAGCTCGGATTGCCAAAGCTATCATAATTAAAAACAAACTGGACATCATCACTTTGGTGATTCTTTCCACCCCGTTTCTTAAACCCAAAGAACAAATCCCAAAACCTAAGATGCAAATTAAAGCCATAAATAAAACACTTAAAACGGGACTACCGACCAAACCACCAAAAATCCCTTCTACCTCGGCCGGTGTACGGCCAACAAAATCTCCACGAAGCATAAAAAAAAGATAAGCCAACATCCAACCGGCTATTGTCGTATAAAACATCATTAATAAGTAATTACCGGCCATAGCAAACCACTTAAAAGCATGCCATTTTGTCCCGGGGGGTTCTAAGACATCAAAAGATGCCGCCACACTTTTTTTACTGGCTCGACCTACGGAAAACTCCATGGTCATAATCGGTAACCCAAGGATTATTAGAAAAAGAATATAGATAAGTACGAAGAGACCACCGCCATAAAGACCGGTAATATAAGGAAAACGCCATACATTACCTAGTCCAATGGCACAACCGGCGGAGATTAATATAAACCCCATTCGTGATGCAAACAATTCTCGAGCTGGTTGCATAACATACCTCCTTAGCACGTTTGAAATTTAAAACATACACTTTATTATATAGCATTTTCTGCTTTACTCAATGTTTTATCCCCAATTCATTTTTCATAATGAATTTAGACTTTCCTTACCCAAGTAAGCGGTCGACGGACAACCCCATTAAACAGAACATATACTAATATTACTAATATGGAAAAATTAGGCCATACAATTCATGTTACAAGGAGGCCGAAATAGGAAATGTTCTTCAAATCTAAGTTGCCAAAGTCTTTTAGCAGAACTTTTAGCAGATCGCAAATAAATTTAATCGATAATTTACGTTTGCTCCGGGAACAGCATGACGTCTGGATTCGTTCTACAATTACAAGTATAGCTTTTGAATTACCTGATACAGATCTGGTCATACAAAGACTTCTCCGCATTCCTAAGGATTTTGAGCAAATATTTGAAACTTATTATGGACGAACTATCACCGCAAAGTTTAATGATTTGTTTAAAGAGCATCTAGATATCACTATTCAACTGGCAAAAGCAGCTAAAGCCAACAATAACGATGAATTTGCAGAAGTTGAACAAAGATGGTATCAAAATGCAGATGAAATAGCTGCTTTTTTGGCTGGTATTAATTATTTTTGGCCCTCAAAAGAATGGCGCAAAATGCTGCATGAACATTTAGGGCTGGTTAAGGCTGAAATAGTTAATATTTTGGCCGGCAATTATGAAGATGGGATTGTCATTTACGACAAAATTGAAAAACAAACTCTGGGAATGGTAGATGAAATGGTTAAGGGTCTTTTTAAACAATTTCCTAATCGTTTTGTTAAGTAGTGCTCACCAATGGAGCCGGTTATCAGTCTGTTTCTCGGACTTGGTTAGCGCCAACCCCCTTCTGACTTTTATCGGCTCCTTCAGCTCGTATATTATTTTAACCCTTATTGGTTTTCAGTGGTTTGCTTTTTCAAAAACTAAAAATTTTGCATTTATGGCGTAAAAATTTTCAAATTTGACCCTAGTTTATCAAAACTGGTTTCAAAATACTACCTATTAAAAAGAAACTTCTTGCCTGAAATAGGCTTGAACTCTCGATATTTTATCTTCAGTCTAAGAATTAAAATAATTGTATAAATTGTGCACTGTTAAATTGTCAACTGATACATAGTTTTCATTACAGTATCCAAGTCCAGCTTTCTTATTAAAAAAACCTACAGCGAATATTAAAATATCTAAATTAAAATAGGCACCAATTTTCACCATTAAAGCCAGCCAAATAATACTATTTCGATACGGCACTTACCAAAAAAGTCACAAAGGGGGTGTTAATGGCTCAAAAAGATTCCCTGAAAGAAGGGGGGGAGATATTACTTACAGTTTAAACAACTTTATTTTAAAGACCACGCAAGAGCGTAATCTTTTAGTAACTTTATTATTGGAAACGAAATTCCGTCTGCGTTTGTTTAAAACAAAAAAAATAAAAAAAGGTGGATAAAATGGAAACTGTAAAACAGACACCGGAATTAGGTTCTATGCCTTCCAATAAACCAAGTACAATAAAACTTACTTGGTCTGAAAGGATTTACTATGCCCTAGGAGATGCCGGCTGTAACTTTGTTTGGGCAACTTTGCAAGCTTATATGATCTTCTTTTATACCGAAATTGCCGGACTAGCGGCTGCTTTTATCGGAACGATGTTCTTCGTCATCCGTATCATGGATGCTTTTTCCGATGTAGGAATGGGAATCATTGTGGATCGTACTAATACTAAATGGGGTAAAGCCAGACCATGGGTCTTGATTGCCGCGGTACCGATGGGCATAGGCATGGTCCTACTCTTCACAGCACCGGATTTTAGCGCTACCGGAAAGCAAGTCTATGCTTTTATAACCTACTTTTTAGTAACTGCAGTCTTTTATACCATGTTGGCTCAGCCCTATAATGCTATGATGGCCTTGATTACGGACGACCAATACGACCGTTCCATTCTGAACGTTCTGAGAATGGGAAGTGGCGTTGTTGTTGCTATAATCACCGGCGCTATAACTTTACCGTTGGTTGAAGCTTTCGGCGGCGGTAAACAGGGCTGGCAATTGACGGCCGTAGTTTATGCGCTTATGTGCATCATCCTAGTTGCCCTCTGTTTCAGAGGAACTCGAGAAAGGATTAAACCTGTAAAGAAAGAAACAGTCCCTGTGAAAGTTGGCTTAAAAGCCCTTTTTGCCAACAAATATTGGGTCATGTGTCTTTTCCTCGGCGTTTTAACATTTGCGATGTTCTCCATGCCGGCAGCCTGGCCATATTATGCCCAATATACATTAGGCAATCCAGTCCTTGTGGGTACAATTATGTCAGTCAACTTTGCATCCAACATCGTACTGTTTATTTTCTTCATGCCTTGGATGCTTAAGAAGTTTGGCAAACGCAACAGCGTTCTCATTGGCTTTTGTGTATATCTTTTAGGTACATTAATTCTTTTGACCAACCCGACTAATTTCACTCTCGTTGTCGCCACAACATTTATCAGAGGTATGGGCTTTGCAACTCTTGTCGGTACAATGTACGCCTTTATCGCCGATACCATCGAATACGGTGAATGGAAGACCGGAGTCAGAACAGAGGGTCTCTCTTACAGTGCAGCCAGTTTCGGCCAAAAATGCGGTACCGGTTTAGGCGGAGCCATGATTGGCTGGCTGTTAGCAGCCGGCGGTTATGTTGGCGGCGCTGAAGTCCAATCAGCTTCAGCTATGGCAATGATTAACTTTATGTTCATTTGGCTGCAGCTCATATTGTTTGCCTTAGCAATTGTAATTTTGCTTTTCTACAAACTCGACAAAGAATATCCTACAATCATTGCAGAATTGAATCAGCGCAAAGCAGGTCAACAGAGTTAGTGATAAAAATAATTCCAAAGAAAGTTTAATCAGCGAGCAGTAAAGAGCTTTCTTTACTGCTCATTATTTTTTAAAAAAACAATGAGTTAAAGTTTATTTACCTTTTTCTACCAAGGTGTGAGTAATTATGTCAGAAACAAACAAAACCATTTGGACCAAAAATTTTATAATACTTTTTACTTCCAACGCTATCCTATGGATGGCTTTTGAAATGCTTACTCCCACTCTGCCCCTCTACCTGGAAAAGTGCGGAGCTTCCCCATTCCAAATCGGCTTAATCATCGGGATTTTGACCCTTTCTGCAATGATAATCCGACCATTTACCAGCAGCATGTTACTCTTTCTAAATAAACAATACATTTTGTTTATCAGTATACTAGTCTGTGTACTGGCTACCGGCAGTTATCTATTAACCACAAGCTTACTTTTACTATTTTTCTTTCGGGTCGTACATGGCTTGGGCTTCGGGATAGCAACTGTCTACTATGCAACATTGACAGCAGATAATCTACCGGATAGCCACCTCGGTGAAGGTATGGGATACTTCGGTATCGGCGAATCGGTATGCTTGTCAGTAGGCCCCATTCTCGGGGTCGCCATGCTCAATAAATATGATTTCAGTGGTATGTTCTTCTCGTCAGCTCTAATCAGTTTGTTTGCCGGCTTATTACTTTTAAGGCTAACAGGTCGTTCGCTTCCAAACAGCGAGGAAAAGAAAAGCTCTAGTGAGCCTAAAGCTCCTCCTAAGAAAATTACCTTTAAACTCCTAGAAAAAAGAGTTTTGTCTCAATCCTTATTAATGTTACTTAACGGCATCATAATTGGCGGTGTAATCTCTTTTATCGCCTTATACGCCAACGAACGCGGAATCACTAACATTGCATGGTTTTTCTTTATCTCAGCACTGATCGGCGTCGTCATTCGAGTTTTATCCGGCAAAATATATGATAAAAAGGGGCCGTTCTACGTCCTTCTACCTGCCGGTCTTTGTTTAATGGTTGGACTTATTCTTATTTCTTTTAGCACTTCCGAACTTCAGATTAATCTTGCCGCCTTGTTTTATGGTATTGGTATCGGGCCCCTCTTCTCCGTCCTGCTGGCCTGGACGATGACAACTGTGGATAATGAGAGCCGTGAAGACGCTATGAGTTCTTTTCTTAATTTTTTTGATTTTGGGGTCGGCGGGGGCGCAATATTTTTAGGGGTAATTGCTCAAGTCTCATCCTATCAGTTTATGTACCTGTTACTAGCAGTCATTGCAGGAGCCAATCTGCTAGCAACTCTTTTCTTAACAAGAGTCAAGAAAAATCAAGCTGCCTAAAGCATTTGAAGAATTAGCCACAAACAGACTAGCTATTGGTCATATTATGAGTAACATTTTTAATCCACCGCCCAGACCTTAGCCGCATAAGTCCTAAAATGCATTTGGCGATTTCTTCTATTACAGCGAGCCCATAGACAATGTAAACAGGAAAATGAAACACGAAAGCACCGATTATAGTTAAAGGAACCCCAATAAACCACATGGTAAAACCTTCGATGAGAAAAGCATATGCTGCATCCCCTCCACCTCTTAAAACACCAACTATAAGCATGATACCCAATACTCTTATAAAGAAAACTACAGAAATAATAAGTAAAATAATCTGCGAACTATATTTTACGACGTCAGACACATTAAAGAAAACTAAAATAGTCGGTGAAGCCGCGGCTACAAGGACCCCTAAGACTATACCAACTCCTATTGATAAACGAGAAAACTTCCAGGCATATTTTTCTCCAAGCCACTCTTTTTCAGCTCCAATACTGTTCCCAATCATAACTGCCGCTGCACTGGACAAACCAAAAATTACAACCATAAATAAATTGTTAACTGTATTACAGATCTGGATAGCTGCAACTTCCTGCGTGCCCATTCTCCCATAAACCGCTACATAAACCAAACTTGCCAGTCCCCAACACATATCGTTCAAAATTACCGGGAAGATTGTCCGATAAGCTTTTTTGGCAAATCCGAAAGTAAAATCAAACAAATCCCTGGCAGAAGCGGCCAATACTCCTCTGCCAATATAAATAGTTGCTATCAGTATGCCTGTCTCCAGCACCCTGGCTACTAAGGTAGCAATAGCGGCTCCTTCCACACCTAACGCAGGTGCTCCAAAATTGCCAAAGATTAAAACATAATTCAAAAATGTGTTGCAGATTAGGGCAATAATACTTATCAACATTGGCAGAACAGCATTTCCTATAGAACGCAGAGCAAAGCTATAAACGAAGGTAATACCTGTGAAAAGATAGCTGACTAAAACAATTTGCAAATAATCGGCGCCCAGCTCTATAACCAAATTATCATTTGTAAACAAAGCCATAACCTTAGCCGGACTAAGGAAACCAATAAAAATAAAAACTGAAGAAATAAGAACAACGGAAACCAGTCCGATTCCCACAATTCTCTTTATATTTGCAATATCTTTCTTGCCCCAAAATTGAGCAATGAATACGCTACAACCAGCGCACAAGCCTATTAAAAACATATTAAAGAAAAAAAAGTATTGGTTGGCAATCCCAACCGCTGCAATTTCAACTTCCCCTAATCTTCCGACCATTACTGTATCAATCAGATTCAGAAGGGATGAAATGAAGTTTTGCACCATAACAGGCAAAGCGATGGCCAACATTTTTCGGTAAAACTTCTTGTTGTTAAATCTCTGCTCAGAAACTTGCCCTATCTCAGCCATGAATTCCTCCAATTCCGATCAGTTCCTATCTTATCTGGTCTTATTTAATCTTTTTTAATCGAATATTTTCATGAAAATATTTAAAAATACTTTTTAATTTCGTTCTATAAAATATTTTAGACAATCTTGGACTTTTACGCCTATATTATTATATCAGCTGGTACAAGAGCGGCAAGAATTTTCTCTTATAGCTCGAATGGCAGATAAAAACTCCGGTAAGATAAATCGAGCAAACCGGAGTATTAATGTAAAGGGTCTGTTACCCGTTCAACATATAGGATTTTTTAGAATTATTTACAGTATATTTTTACCGCATCTCGCAGGAAGGCTGCACAACCTACCGCTATTTTATCATAATAGGCAGTAAAGCGCGGATCGTCTACATACATTTGGGTCACGCCGATATGTGCTTCTTTACTGTATTCGTTCCAAAAGAAGCACAACCATTTTTTGTGCAGTTCGCAAGCCTTTTGAGCAAGCTCACTGGCCGGATCCCCCTGTTCAAAAGCCACTTTTAACGTTTCATTCAACTCTGCAGTCAGCTTTTCCAATTCGGAGTACTGTTCTTTACTCATATTCAGAACTTTTGCATTGGAGCTGTCAACGCTTTCATCACCATATTTTGCCCGGGCTTCCTTACCGTATTGCCGCTCATTATCATCAACTAATTTTTGAAGGAAACCCTTAAATTTTTCTTGATCACTCATAATAACTTCTCCTCTCGCTGCTTTTATAGTTTTTTCTACATTGGCAATCAATAAATCCAGCTGTTTTCTTTTAGCAAGCAAGGCTGATAAATGGCTTTCCAACGCTGCCTGTGCATCGAAGTCTTCTGCTGCTAAAATATTTTTTATTTTCTGTAGCGGTACGCCGAGTTCACGATAAAAAAGAATTTGTTGCAGCCGGTCAACCTCTTTTTGCCCGTAAATACGATAGCCATTTGAGCTTATCCGTGCAGGCGAAAGCAGGCCAAGTTCATCATAATACCTTAACGTCCGCGTACTAATTCCTGCTAATTTTGCCAGCTTATTGATGGTATATTCCATTCTTTTACCCCCTTGCGCAATTAAAATTTTAAACCATTACGTAACGTCAATGTCAACTTTTTATTTTATCCTTAATTAATTTTATTTATTCCAAAGTCAATATTGTTTAATTATTAACCCAAAACCCGGTTCTGTTAGATTGTAACCAAAGTGATTTTAAGGTTATTAAAATCGAGCATGATTTCGGATCTAAGTCAGCTTATTTTGTTAGTCTCGGGACTAACTTAGATCAGACCAGTTTATATTTAGGAGTTTATAGCTCTATGAAAGTGACTGATTGAAACCAAGGAAGTGTTTGGGAGATAATTCCCTGTTAACTTTTTTGTTCTTTTTTGTTCAAATCTGATAAATGAACTCAAAAGTGAATCTTTTTTGCAACACTCTTTTGCACCTATAGATACGAGGGACAAGCTCTAAATCCGTTAAAAACATTGGTTTCAGTAAAAATATACTCATTAATTATTTTGGTATATAAATTGCAAATAAAAAATTTATCAAACTAAAAAATAAAAGCTAATGGAAAATTTGTAACCACAATCCCTCACAATAAAGGGTTACGGGTTCATGAAGTCGAGTCATGTGGTATTAACGGGACAAGCCGTTGATATAGCACAAACTAGGATGGGAGGAGAATTAACTATGAGCGCGGTAAAATTAGATACTCTTGGCGCTGTCAACGACTTAGGTAAACCATGGCGCTATGAAGAGGATGGATTAACCGTTACCCGGACAGCAGTGTGGTCGCCACCAGGCTGCCATCCGGTTGGCTGCGGGCTCAAACTCTACACTAAAGACAACAAACTTGTGCGGGTGGAAGGAGATGAAAACCATCCTGTTACCCAAGGACGTCTTTGTGTCCGCTGCATCACCCTTAAAGACTACGTTTATAATCCCAGTCGGATCATTTATCCAATGAAGCGAGATCGAAAATATCGGGGTCAAGCAGACAAATGGGAACGCTGCACCTGGGACGAAGCTCTCGACATTATCGAGAAAAATTATCGGGAAATCACTGCTAAATACGGACGTGAGAGCATTATTATTTTCGCCGGAACAGGACGCGAAGGTGGTACCCTCTACCCTTACGGATCAATGATGTTGGGTGGCCCCAATTATTGCTACACCCAGTCCGGCTACGCCTGTTATACCCCGCGACTAGCGGCAACAGCTTATATGATGGGCGTTACCTATCCGGAAA
>JAAYSI010000080.1 GCA_012524045.1 Peptococcaceae bacterium
TCCTTATTCGACCTTTATGGCTTTGACAGTTGATTTTAGAGCAAGTATGGATAATATCAAATATATGAATAATAAAGGTTTTAATGGTTTATACGGGCTTTATGAAGCAATTGATTACACCAAATCCCGTGTCCCATACAATGAAAAATATCGTGTTGTTAAGAGCTACATGGCTCACCACCAAGGAATGAGCCTTATCTCACTAGCTAATGCTTTAATGGATAATATAATTCAAAAAAGATTTCATCAAGAGCCAACAATAAAATCTGTTGAACTTTTGTTGCAAGAACAGGTTCCTTTAAAAGAGTATACCTTTAATCCTAATATTGAGCAGGTTAGTGAAGAAAAAGTACCTGTAATTTCTAAGAAAAAAACCGAACAACCCACTCGATATTTTACCCCTTTTACCAGAGTACCGCGTACAAGCTTACTATCCAATAGAGAATATTCGGTAATGATTACATTAGCAGGATCTGGATATAGTAAATACAACGATCTGTTTGTTACGCGCTGGCGCGAAGATCCGACGGTTGACATGTATGGTAGTTATATATACGTCCAAAATCTAAACTCTGGAAATGTATGGTCAGCTACTTATAAACCTGTAAATCAGGTTGGAGATACCTATAAAGTTGCTTGTTTTCCCAATAATATCGAATTCTGGCGTAAGGACGGGAATATCATAACTCAAACTGAAGTTTTTGTAACTCCAGAAGATCCAGTCGAAATAAGGAAGGTCTCTATTACAAATGAAAGTCAATATGCGAGAGATATTCAATTAACGACTTATTCCGAAGTAGTCTTAGATCAATTAAAAGCTGATATTGCCCATCCATCATTTAGTAAACTCTTTATTCAAACAAGATATGAAAAAGGTACAATAGTAGCGTTTCGAAGACCTAGGCATCAGGATAAAGCAAAAGTTTATGTTATGCATACATTTTTTACTGAGGAAGAGCTATTAGGTGAACCTGAATACGAAACTGACAGGACGAAATTCATTGGCAGGGGACGGGATCTCACTAACCCCAGAGCTATGGATTTAAACCAACCTTTATCTAACACAGTTGGAGCTGTATTAGACCCAATACTAAGCCTTCGCTGTACAATTAGAGTAAAACCCGGGAGTACAGTTACGGTTTATTTTTTAACCGGCCTAGGGTATAGTAAGCAGTGTGTTCTTCGGCTCGCAGAGAAATATCGTAATAATCAGACAATAAGTCAAGCAAAAGAACTTTCTTGGTCCCAAAGCCTTATGGAATTGACCAACTTGAGTGTATCTTTTACAGAAGCGAATATTCTTTCAAGCTTGGCCGGTCAAATTATTTATCCAAGCTCTGAGAAAAAATATCAGATGCTCAAACATAATGTAAAAGGACAGTCATCCCTTTGGGCTTATGGCCTTTCCGGTGACTTACCTATTGTATTAATGAAAATTCAAGACAACAATCAAATTAAATACATCGAACAAATATTAAGGATCCATGAGTATTGGAAAATAAAGGGCCTATTTATTGACCTGGTTATCCTTAACGAGGACAAAACTGGGTATTTTCAGACTATTCATGAATTGATTCAAGAAAAAGTCAGCTTTAGTCATGCGCGAAGATTGGTTAACAAACCTGGGGGTGTTTTTTTATTGAAAAGCGACCAGCTTTCGCGTGAAATACTTGTTTTATTGCATACTGTGGCCAGGCTAATATTCTCAGCTGAGAATGGTTCCTTATATAATCAGATTTATAAATTAATTCGCTCAGCGGAAAAAATACTTCCAAGCCAGAAGTCTTTTAATCATGAAATACCCGTAGTTTCTAGCTCTGCAAAATCTTCAAAGTTTATTAATGCGAGATATGACACAGGAAATGGTAGAGAAGAAACAGACGAGTTCAACCTAAAGAAAAGGGAACAGCTAGAATTTTATAACGAATATGGAGGTTTTAGCAAAAACGGAAGGGAGTATGTAATAATTCTTGAAAAAGAGAAAAGTACTCCGCTGCCATGGGTCAATGTCATTGCAAATCAAAGTTTTGGTACAGTCATCAGTGAAGCAGGTTCTAGTTTTTCATGGTCTCAGAATAGCAGGGAGTATAAGTTATCGCCGTGGTCAAATGATCCGTTGCTAGATACAAGCGGAGAGGCAATATACTTAAAAGAAGAAGATACTAAGAAATTTTGGTCACCTATGCCGCAGCCTATAAGAAATAAAAACCCTTATATTATAAGGCATGGGCAAGGTTATTCAGTATTTGAACATACAAGTAATACTCTATACCAGGAAACTACAGTCTTTGTACCTCTAAAGCATAATTTAAAAATAGTTAAACTAAAGCTAAAAAATTTAAAAAATCTGCCAAGAAAGATTTACGCTTATTATTATATAGAATGGGTTTTAGGGGTTAGCAAAGATACAAGTGCACCATACCTTCTCTTAGAAAAACAAGAGGATATTGTTTTCTGCCGAAATACTTACCAAGAAGAGTTTAGCGGTAGAGTCGCTTTTTTAACTGCAATTGGCGGAAAATATAAATCTTGCACTGCGGATAGATTAAATTTTATAGGGTTAAACAGTAATCTAACTAGCCCTCTAGGCTTACAAATGGATGAACTAGATGGAAATATTAATAATATTTATGATCCTTGTACTGCTATTCAAATAGAAATAAATTTACAGTCTGGCGAAGAGAAAAACATTTATTTTGTAATAGGAGATGCTGAAAATAAGAAGTCTGCTATCAACGTTTTAAATACATTTAAAAATCAAACATCTATTATTGAAAATTTTTTACAAGAAGTAATCGATTATTGGGACAATTTATTGTCTACAATTACAGTTCAAACACCGGAGAGGAGCTTTGATTTATTATTCAATCGCTGGCTATTATATCAAACACTAGCTTGTAGAATTTGGGCTCGTTCAGCATTTTATCAATCAGGGGGAGCTTATGGCTACCGTGATCAATTACAAGACGTAATGGCTTTAGCTATCATTAGACCTGAAATAACGAAAAAGCAGATAGTTTTACACAGTTCAAGGCAGTTTCCTGAAGGAGATGTCCAACATTGGTGGCATCCTGAAACAGGTAAAGGAATTCGGACTAAGTTTTCAGATGATCTATTATGGTTGCCCTATGTAACTGCTGATTATATTAGGCATACGGGTGATTATACTATTTTAGAAGATATGACACCATTTTTGGAACAGGATTTACTTAAACCGGAGGAAGACGAAAGATATGATATTCCAAAGGTAAGTAGAGAAGTTGCCACGGTTTATGATCACTGTGTTCGAGCAATTGACCGCAGTTTAATGTTTGGACAACATGGGCTACCGCTTATTGGAACTGGGGACTGGAACGATGGGTTTAGTGCAGTCGGCAGAGAGGGAAAAGGTGAAAGTGTATGGTTGGGTTGGTTTTTATTGACAATCCTTAAAGATTTTATTCCTATATGTAAGGTAAAAGAAGATTATGAGCGAGTCCAAAAATATGAAGAGATAATAGAGGATTTAGCAAAAAGTATAGAAAAGTATGCCTGGGATGGATCATGGTATCGCAGAGCTTACTATGATGATGGCACGCCTCTAGGAACAATGGCAGGTTCGGAGTGTCAAATCGACTCAATAGCACAGTCTTGGGCCGTAATATCTGGATTTGCCAAAAAAAGTAGAATGTCTGATGCAATGTTAGCTTTGGAAAGATATTTATGGGATAAGGAAGAGTCAATTCTTAAACTGTTTACTCCACCCTTCGATAAGACGGAAAAAAATCCAGGATATATCAAAAGCTATACACCGGGTGTCAGAGAAAACGGAGGGCAATACACACATGCGGCTATTTGGGCTGTTTTAGCCCTAACAAAACTCAAGGACGGAGATAAAGCGTTTGAGTTATTTAACATGCTAAATCCGATCAATCATGCACGAACAAACACAGAAGTTCTTAAATATAAGGTTGAACCATATGTTATGACTGCTGATATTTATTCAGTCTTTCCTAACGTTGGAAGGGGAGGGTGGAGCTGGTATACCGGCGCAGCTGGTTGGATGTACCAGGTAGCGTTAGAAGGAATACTTGGTTTTAACTTAATAGGTGATGAATTATGGTTAAATCCATGCGTTCCTCTCAATTGGCAAGAATATAATATAAAATACAGATTTGGTTCAAGTTTATATAATATTACTGTTGGGTTTAATCATTCTGCCCCTACTGCCCCAACAATACTTGTTGATAATATAGGACAAACGGAATTTCCAATAAAGCTAATAGATGATGGAGCATTCCATACCGTAAAAATATTTTTCAATAGAGAGACGCTATAGTGAAATTAAAGATGTGAACTAAACAGAACGGAACCTCTGAAATGAGACTTTTGGTAAAAAGGTCTATTTCAATAGGTTCCATTTTTGTATAACTGTGTTTATCTTTTAAAGCTCAAAACTTTATCAATCATTAGCGAGTGAGCATGTGCTACTCATTTGCTTGATCTACGAATTGGTCAACGTTTATAAATGGAATAGCTCCGGTACCTGTAACAGATGGTAATTTACCATCCCATTTTTTTATGGCTTCAAGTTGTGCTTCTATTTTTCGAAGTTCTACAAGTTCAGGTGTTACTTGATCTTTTTGAAGCTTAAGTCCTTCCGCTTCTGCTTTGGCTTGCTCAAGTTTTTGTTCGGCTTCAATTTGAATTCTTTCAAGATCAAGCTTTGCCTTAAGCGCTTGTTGTTCGGCTATTTGTTTTTGTTCGATGGCCTCATTGAACTCATCACTAAATCGGAACTCAGTGATATTGATTTCGTCAAGTATCATGTAGTAATTATGTAGTTTTTGGCTTAGTATATTTTTAATCTTAGAGCTGACTTCTGATCTTTTCGAGATCAATTCTTCTGCTGTATATTGAGCGGTAACAGCTTTTAAAGATTCTGCAATTGCCGGATCCACAATACGTTCTTTATAATATAAGCCGACTTCTTGATATAATTTATTTACATTGTTCGGATCAAGTCGAAAGTTTACAGCTATTACGGTATTCACTACCTGCAAGTCCTTTGAAGATGTCGTTTCTTCGGATTGTACTTTTTGAACACGAATCTCCAGCGGAATTACTTCTTGAATAAAAGGGACAATAAAATGAAACCCTTCGCTTAACACCTTAGATTGAACAGCGCCAAGTTGCACTACTACACCCCTATGACCTGGGTCAACAATATAGTAAGCTTTAAATACTATAAGCCCGACAATAAGTGCAATGGCCATAATTGGGATAGTAACTCCGAATACAAATTTTTTTGACTTTTTTCCAGTAGAATTAGAATTCATATTGCCCTCACTAATTCATTTTATATCATCATATTTTATCATATAATGCTTATTAAAGCTATAATATATATACAGCCTAAAAATGAACGAATTTATTGATTTTATCACTCTTACTATAATCTTCAAGTTGCATTTTAGCTCTTAATGAACTAATAATAAGAAGAGTAAGAAGTAGAGATATTAAGTGACATAAAAATGAATACATAATACTTGCTTTTTTGCCATTTACTATTTAGGGCATTTTGTATTAAATAATATAGTATGCAAATACACAGGCTGAAGGGTAGTGACCATATGAGTAAACCAAAAATTCTTGCTGTCTTCGAGATAATAAGAGAAAATATTATCAAATATAATAATCCACTAGGCTTAAAAACGAATGAAATTTCTATTTGGGTAAAAGATCTGGATTTACCGACAAAAGGAGATATCCTTTTTTATACTGGAGGAGAGTATCAACTCCTACCCTATATCGACTCTTTGGTAAAAACAATGGCATATGTGGATACTTCTAGTACTTTGTTTTCGACTTTAATGAAAGCAAGGAAAATGATAAATAAGATAGGAATTAATTCTGAAAAAATATATACATCTCTTTTAGCAAAAGATAAGGAAAGGTATTTTTCTATTAATTATAAAGCTGCATACATCCTAAAGAAATTAGGATACAATATCTTTTATAACAAAGATGCAGATTTATATAGCGGAGCTTTGCTATACGAATTGGGTTTCTGGAAAGAACTGAAAGAATATGCCGTAAAAGTCGTAGATGGCATAAAAGAAACAGGGGCTAAAACTATAGTATGTTTGTCCCCACATGCAAGCGAAATGTTTAAAATTATCTATCCTAAAATAACTGATTTTCCTGATATTGAAGTTAAAACTTTTATTGAATTAGTTTGGGAAAAACGGCATTTATTACCACCTATTAAGTATGAGTATCCAGTTGTTATACATGATTCCTGTAGGATGGCACGTGAACTTGGAATAGCTGAGGAATATAGAGATATTCTTGATACAATAGGTGTAAATTATATTGAAGCATACCGAAATAAAAAATGGACTACTTGTTGTGGAGGTCCAAACAAAATGTTATTCGGTGAAATTTCTAAAA
>JAAYSI010000081.1 GCA_012524045.1 Peptococcaceae bacterium
CTGCCGGCAAACCCAAACTAGCGTGTTCCGCTGCAATAATGAAGTCACAGGCTAAAGCCATCTCTGTTCCGCCACCCATACATTTGCCGTTAACGGCACAAATGAGGACTTTAGGACACTTTCTTTGCGTAATGCCAGCGAAACCTCGGTTACCTTTGGAAACAGCTTTAGCAGCTTCCTTACCATTAGCTGCTAAAAACTTTAAATCAAATCCGCCACAAAATATTTTGTCCCCGGCACCTGTTAAAATAATGGCTTTGATATCAGGATCCTGTTCTCCATAGGTAACTGCTTCATCAATAAGGGTAGCCACTTCCCCATTTACGGAATTTCCTGCTTCAGGGCGATTAATGGTTACAAGCAAGATATCCTCCAGTTTTTCTTGGAGAACAACTGAATTAGATTGACTCATATTTCCACCTCCTTTTTTTCTAACTAAACTAAGGGAGAAAATGCTGTCTTAATATTCAATTTCATGTTCCTTTAATTTGCGATAGAGAGTAGGTTTACTCATGTCCAATAATTTTGCTGCTATAGCCACATTGTTTCCTGCTTTTTTCATAGCGTTTAGTAGAACGAGTCTTTCTGATTCTTTTATCGATAACAAAGTCCCGATTTTTTCTTCCAATGAGCAATCCTGCTCATCTTGATCAGTTTTAACTGCAGCCTTTTTCCCTTTAGCAAATATCTCCTTTGGTAAATGAGTTACATCTATAGTGCCGCCTCCTGCTATATTCATAGCATAGATCATAGCATTTTCTAATTGGCGTACATTACCCGGCCAATCGTAACTCAATATCTTTGTTAAGGCTTTATCAGTAATAGTTGGTACCTTCATTCCTCTTCTTTCTGCATTTTTTGTTAAAAAATATTCGGCTAAAATGGCTATATCATGCCCTCTTTCTCTGAGCGGTGGTATCTCAAGGGAAAGTACCGCTAAACGATAATAAAGGTCTGCTCTAAAGGCTTTTTCTTGGACTAATTGCCATAGGTCTTGATTAGTTGCAGCTATAAGGCGAAAGTCCACTTTTTGATAGTTCTTTCCGCCGAGACGCATCACTTGTTTGTCTTGCAACACTCTTAACAAGACAGCCTGCAATTTATAAGGCATATCTCCTATTTCATCCAGGAATAGGGTCCCGCCGTTAGCCAACTCAATTTTTCCTGGCCGTCCGCTTTTTTCAGCCCCGGTAAAAGCTCCGCCCTCATAACCAAATAGTTCACTTTCTATCAGGTTTTCGGGCATTGCAGCGCAATTAACCGCGATCAATGGACCATTGGGATTCTGTTCATTATGAATAGCTTGAGCAAATAGTTCTTTTCCGGTTCCACTTTCTCCTAAAAGCAAAATATTATCATATGAACCGGCAAATAAACGGGCTTGCTTTATGGCTTCCTGCATTGCTTTACTTTCACCGATGATATTGTTAAAACTAAAGTCGCCATCTAGCCCTTGATTGCTTTTGCAAACTATTTTGCTTTCAACTTCTTTAATTTTAAGAATTATAGCATCGGCTTCTGCGCTGTCCTGCTTAGATATGGGTAAAACATTAATATGATAAGGTTTTTTATTATAATCTAATTTAATAAAATCCTCAGAAATACTGTTGCTTTTCTTTTTATCGGATATGCTCCTTAGGTTAAGTTGATTTCCGAAAAATTCCATAATATTGCGCTGTTCCTGTGTCTCATAATCAAGGCGCAATAGTCGCTTTCCTTGGGGGTTAGTACAAAGAATCATTCCATCAGAATCTATAGTGATAAGAGCTTCGGAGCTGTATTCCATAAGAGTTTTCATTATCTGCTCCGATTTAGCTAAATCATCTTTAGCCCTATCCAATAAACTATTAGATTTTTGAAGTTTCAGCTGGTTTTCAATCGAGGAAGCTAAAGAGGTAATCCAACCAAAAGCATGGACATTTAATTCAGAAGCTCCCCCTTCCCACGGCTTTTTATTTAGTTTCTTTGTTAAAGCAAGTGTTCCGACAACTTGCCCTTCATCGTCTAAAATCGGTGCGGAATAAGCAATAACATCAGCTAAAATATCCAAATAGTGCTCCGGTCCTACCACAAGATAAGGGCGTTTGTGGATAGTTGCCAACCAAGTAGCTGTGGTTCCAGCCGTATTTTCCTGCCAGCTAATGGTTATAGCTGGAGCATTTTTAAAGATTTTTAAATGAGTGCCAATTAAAAAAAACCCGTTTTTATCAAATAAGCTTAAAGCATAACCTTCTACTGCCGCTAACTCCAGAAAATTATTAATAAGTGGAGATGCTGCTGTTATTAAATCCTGATTATCATTCCAAATTTTTTGATACTCACTGAGGGCTTCTTGTTTTTGCGCAAAAAAGACGATCTGAGGGTTTTTGCCTGCCTGCAGTACTCTTACCCATGATTCAGCAATCTCCGGACGCAGATAAGCCTCTTGACGAGGATCTATCCCTTTTTTTAGAAAATTCTCTTTACAACGGATAATTTTTTCCCAGTATTCTTCGGAGATAATAGTTTTTATATCTACACTTTGACTTTTTTTCCGGATTAGCGTGCGTTCCAGTCCGTTTCCTTTGACTAACAATATCAAAACCCTCCTCTTGACCAGTCTGAAAGAAAAGGGGGAGACCAATGTATGGCTCCCCCCAGTGCAAAACAGCATTATTTGGCGGCAGCTTTAGAATCCATTTCATATGGGAATTTCTTGTTAGTAACTTTAGCAACCCAAATAAAGCTGCAGACAGCAATAATTAGCAACATCGGACCAGCAAGTACCCAAGGAGCAAGCTCACCCCATGGTTCGTTCAGGCCAAATACACCGGTAAGCAGCAGGAAGTAAGGCTGAAGGAATTGTCCCACACCTTGACCGGCAACGAACAAAGCAATGGCTGAAGTAGCTGCCAATGGGTTTCCCTGGCGGGATACCGCTAAAACTAGACTTGGGTTGTAAGTTCCAAAGGCAAAACCAAAGACAAAAGCAGCGAACATGTAGAACGGGAGGGTCACAATACGCGGAAGCAGTACAAGTATTATGCCATAAAGCAGGATGGTAATCGGAATATCAAAGCGTTTCATAATCTTTGTTGTCCAACCATAAGTGAAGCTACCGATAAATATTCCGACTGTGAAGATATTCATGACCAAAGCGACTGTATTCGGATCGCCTAAGCCTTCTTTCATAATACAAATCGGCATGTTGGTCATGAAGGAAGAAAAGATCATTACGTTAAAAGCTGCCAAGATAATGACAAACCAGTGCCCTCTTTCCACCGGAGCTTTGGGGGCCTCAGCAGGTTTGGCTCCAGCTTGTAACTCCAAATCGGATGGATCCGGACATTTCCATAAAATTAACAGAATAAATGGTAGTGCTGCTAAGAAACCGAGGAAAGCATATTTCCAGTAAATTGCTGCCAAGATACCACCAACGGTTTGGAAAATTATACCTCCGACTGAGCCTGCTGCTGTTTTCCAACCCATCATTTGTTTCTCTTCAGCACCATCGAAGAGGTCAACGATAAACGATGAGGCCAGAGAGTAAATCATTCCGTAACCGCAGCCAAAGACTACACGGCAAGCATAGATGAATGGCAAGCTGTCAGGGCCGAAGGCAGGAGTGATTCCTCCGAAGAAGATAAGAGCCATAGCAATCTTGAGGATGGTTTTTTTCCTCATTTTTCTGGCCATCGGGATAATAGCCATACAAGCAAAGATCATAACCAGAGTTGGGATAGTCTGGATTTGTTTGATATCCAAAGAAGTATAACCATACTGTTCAAAGTGGGCTAAAATCGCACCTGCTGCCGGAGTGGTCAAAGCCTGCAAATATTGCAGTAACATAATGGATAATACCGCGGCTTTAACAACCGGACCATAATGAGGTTTCTTTATAGCGGTTGGTTCAGACATCTAGATCTTCCTTTCACATTAAGTTTTTTTGGTAAATACCAGACGGAATATGTTCCCGATTATTCTCCTGAAAAAGCCCCTCCTTTCCTTTTCTTTTTTCTCTCTTTCTTTTTCTCTTTTGCCCCTCTTTTTTTGGCGATTTATTTATATATGAAATTTTGTAGCACAGGTCCTAGAGATTTTCTCAGAAAGTTATTTCTGAGAAAATCTCTGTTTAGGATTGTTATTGTTTTGGAGTAATAAGACTCATTCTGGATTTGCCGGTCATTTTCTTGGCCAGTTCTTCAACCGGACCATAGTACATGCACCAAGCTTGGCAATGGTGAACACAGCTAGGCAATTTTCCCATTGCAACACGGTCTTCGCACATATTGCATTGTTTGGTAATTACCGGCATATAAACCCATTCCCATCTATCGTCATCAATCTGCCAAGGTCCTACTTCTGTCAGTTTGATTCCATACTGCCCTTCCGGTAAGTCCAATTCCTTTTTACAAGCAACTTCGCAGCTATGGCAGCCGGTACAAAATTCATAGTCAATCAAAATGCCATAGGTTTTTCCGTCACTATTTGCCATGTTTGAACCCTCCCAACTTAACAACTTGTTCTGTCGGTGAAACTAAATCATTCACGCCTTCTTCAACTTTGTATATTTTGCAGAGCATGCTCTTAATAGGTGAACCAATGCCACCCTGTCCGGTAACCTCGGCTTGGGTTAGATTGTTTGGGTTGCTGTCAAAAACACCAAACCAATTTTCCGGTCCTTGCTCTGGGAACCACCAGCCGTGTTCGGCGTTTATAACCTTCGGATTAATTCCGGGAGTAATAGTAGCTTTTTGTTTAAAGCGGCCACGTGGGCTTTCGATCCATACCCAATCGCCTTCTTTAATTCCATGAGCTTCAGCTACACTTGGATGTATTTGAACAAGGGGATCGGGATGGAATTCGCGCATGGTAGGCATCTGACGGTGTTCGGAGTGGAAAAATTCATAGGAACGAGCTCCGGTAGTCAGAATTAACGGATACTCTTCATACATTTCAGGAGTGGTTACAGGGCTTTCCGGCGGCTCAATATGGAAGGGCAGCGGATCTAAGCCCCATTGGATATACATGAGCGGGGAAAGTTCATACTTACCGGTAGGAGTATTGAAACCGATCTCTCCGTCTTCTCTAAGTATCCCTTTTTCATACTTACGGTAAGTGGAATCCCAATCCCAGTAATGCCAAGTTTTTTCACGCAGGTCGTTCCAGTTGCCTGGGTAATCTCCATCCATGGTAAGATACCAGTTTAAGAGATCAACATCGTTTTCAAACGGGAATGCCTCTGGGTTTAACCTCTTGCCGAATTCAACAACTAATTCTTCGTCCCCTTTGGCTTCATAGTATTGACATACCTTACTTTGAGCCCTCATTGGAGTCCACCAGTTTCTAAGGCTATTGCGCTCCGGTCCCATGCCAACCGGTAATACAATATCAGCTACAGCTACTGCAGTTGGGGTTAAGAATGGGTCGGCAACTATAATGAATTCCATTTTTTTCATGGCTTCTAAGGCTCTGGGTGCATCCATGGCCGGACAAGCTATCGAGTTGCTGCTTTGAATCCAAAGCATTCTCGGCTGGTAAGGCTCTCCAGTTTCCATAGCCCGAAGAATAACATCCGAGTCAGCATGAGGCACAATGCTGTTTTCTGCCACACCTTTAGCATCTCCGTTAAGTTTTTTGGCTGCAACCTCCGGAGGTACAAATTCACTGCCGCAATTGTAATGGCGGCTGGCATTAAACGCATGGCGAACAAGCAGCATACCACCCGGAACATCAACATTACCTGTAATTCCTATTAAGTCACAAACAGCTAAAACGAGGGACATACAGGAAATCTGTTGTTCAAAGGCCAAGCCCCATTGGACTGCCGCAGGCTTCGAGGTCGCAAAGATGCGAGCGGCTTTTCTGATTTTTTCAGCTTGAAGCCCGGTTATTTCCGCTACCTTTTCTACAGGATATTCTTTAACTCTTTCGGCCAAGTCTTCAAAGCCGTAAGTCCATTTTTCCACAAACTCGTGATCATAGAGATCTTCTTCAATGATTACATTTAAGAATCCGATAGCTAATGCAGCATCAGTACCCGGTCGAATGGGTAGCCATACTTCGGCTCTTACCGACCACCAAGTGAGGCGGGGATCAATAGAAATAACTTTGGTGCCCATTTGCATACACTGAACTAGCCAGTGACCCAAGAAACCGTCGGCATTACTTTTCAACGGTTCATTACCCCAGACAAGTACACATTCGGGATGTCTCCACTCATCGTTCGCATAACGGTCTTCATGCTGTACGGATGCATCGACAATCATAAAGTCACCGGCAATCGCATGACATCCTACGATACGGGGGAGATAGCAAGCAAAACCAGAGAAGAATAGGGTAGAAATATTTGGAGTTTGTATTCCGGCATTAAATAACATAGGAAGCTGCCAGTTAATATTACGACCTGTACCATGAACACCTACAATAACCTCAGGTCCATAGGTTTCTTTGTAGTACTTAACCTTATCTACTATGATTTCAAATGCTTCATCCCAAGAAATTCTTTCCCACTTATTCTCTCCACGTTCTCCTGCCCTTTTCATTGGGTATTTCAAACGATCAGGATGATTAACAGCCTCGACTAAATTCAAACATCTCATACATAACTTTCCGTTATTGAACGGATTGAGAGGGTCCCCTTCAATCTTTTCTAACTTACCATCTTTGGTATACAACAATACTCCGCAGGCATTATGGCAGCCCGGAGCTGTATACTGGTGCGAGCGGGTGACGGTATATTCACCTTCTTGCCACTGCCACTCGCCTTCGTGGTAAAGTTCTCGGTTGATACTAGATAAATACTCTTTGTAATCAGCCATCCAACTTTTCTTCCTTTCTTTAAATTTTTTCTGCTTTATTAATTTTTACATTTAGCTAACCCATTTTATTTGCATATACTGTGCCAGAAAAGCTAAGCCCACAAAATCCTTAGTTGTTCAATATTTCTAAAAAATGCAAAATGTAAATAAATTTCCTTTTAAAAATATTTTCACATATGTGAAAATATTAGTTTTAAAATGCTATTAGCAATTTCTATTGAAAAATTGCAAAAATATATGGGAACAGCTGCCCAACAAACC
>JAAYSI010000082.1 GCA_012524045.1 Peptococcaceae bacterium
CTATTTTTGCGATTGTGTCGCCTGCCTGGAAGCTTTAAAGCATCCCCACCTGGCTCGAACCAGAAGTGGAGCTATTCTAAAGACTTCTGACGAAACTATCTTAGTTGATGCCTCGCCTGATCTTAGAGATCAGTTGCTGGCCCAAAGGGTTGGAAGAATAGATTATGTATTCATAACTCATTGGCATTATGACCACTTTGGGGGTCTGGCCGATTTGGAATATTATGTGAAACTGGCTCGTAAAAAACCAATTAGGCTCTTTTTACCGGTCGATGCCGTTCAGGAATACCAAACTGCTTATCCATTTTTGAAAGATGTGTTTGAAGTGGAAGTTTGGCAGTATGAAAAGAAATACATTTTTGCCGGCTGCAGTTTGACACCCCTTCCGGCTATTCATGGCCGCCAGACTGCCGGAGTTTTGGTGGAAGCCGAGCGTAATCTGGCTTATTTTACGGACACTGCCGGTCTGCCGGAAGCTATCGCGCAAAAGCTTACAGGAATAGATTATTTTATTTGCGATGCTACATTCCATGGCGATAATTGGTATCCGAATAGTCATATGTCGATTCAGCAGGCAATCGAATTGGGGAAACAAATCGAAGCTAAGAAAACTGTGCTTACCCATCTTGCCCTTCATTATAGTGAGCCTATCACAGTGGAAGATTTAACGAAAGCACTATCTGTGGATCCAGATGTAGTCTTGGCCTATGACGGCCTGAAAATAGAACTATAGCGAGGACAAGTATGAGCAGTCTTTTTCAACCATTGCAAATTAATCGGCTTACTTTAAAAAACCGGCTTGTGATGCCTCCGATGGCTTTAAATATTGCAACCGAACAGGGAGCAGTTAGCGCTGAGCTATTTGAGCATTACACGGAAAGATGCGGGAAATTAGCGCCAATAGGATTGATTATTGTTGAGCACACCTATATTTCCCCGGATGGCCGCGCTCACCCGCGCCAGTTAGGGCTTTCTGATGATAGTCTAATTCCCGGCTTAAAAATGCTGGTCGACCAGGTCCATAAACTTGGTGTTAAGATTGGCCTTCAATTAACCCATGCAGGAGGCAGAGCTTTGCACTCGCCAACGGGGCCTTCAGCTGTGAACTGCCCTCATCTCCTACGTTTCGGCCAAAATGAACAGACTGTTGATGATATACCTAGAGAGTTAAGCCTGCAAGAAATAAAAAGCTTGATTGTCAAATTTGCCGAGGCAGCTTCCCGAGCTAAAAAAGCCGGTTTTGACCTGATTGAAATTCATGGAGCCCACGGTTATTTATTAAATCAGTTTTATTCGCCATTAACTAATCGGCGTACGGATAGTTATGGAGGAAGTCTGGAAAGACGCTTGCGTTTTCCGCTGGAAGTACTAGAAACGGTAAAAAAAGTTCTAGGTTCCGACTTCCCTCTTTTTTTCAGGTTTGGAGCAGACGATCGGTTGCCTGGCGGAAATACGCTTGCAGATGCTAAGCAGGCTGTGCCTTATTTGGAGGAAGTGGGTGTTGATTGTCTGGATTTATCAGGCGGAATAGGCGGGTATATCAAAAACGGCCCCGAAGGCTTTTTTGTTTACCTTGCCGAGGGCCTAAAACCTGTAACTAGGCTGCCGCTTTTGGTTACAGGAGGTATAACCAAGCCGGCCACAGCTGAGAAAATTATCCGGAAGAAGCAGGCTGACCTGGTAGGCGTGGGCAGGGCATTATTAAAAGATCCGGATTGGGTTAGTAACGCTTGGCTTGAGCTCACTTCCGGCACCAAGGATCGACCATTGCAGAATGGAGATGAGGAAAAAGATGCTACGTGAACGACTTTTACCCATATTGCAGAAATATATTAACCGCAAGGACTTTAAATCTTACATGCTCCTTGAAGGCAGCAGCAAAATATCTTTTTTGGCTCAAGGTGAGTATAACCTAAACTATCTGTTGCAAACCAGTAGGGGAGAATTCGTACTGCGAATCAATACTGCGAGCCAAATGAATCTGGATAATCAAATTGCTTATGAATTCCAAGCCTTAAAATTATTACAAAACTCCGGAGTCACCCCGAGGCCTTTTTATTTGGATGATAGTAAAAAAGCCGTTCCTTACGGTTTACTGGTAATGGATTTTTTACCGGGGGAACCCTTGGACTATCGCAAAGATTTGCTGCTTGCCGCCTCTACTTTTGCTAAAATCCATAGTCTGGAATTTGGGGAAGAGGAAACAGACTTTCTAGTAAAAAGCGATCGTCCTTTTACCGCTATTTATCAAGAAGCCGCCTCTTTATTAAATAAGTATTTCAGTTGTTCACGTGCCGATAAAGGAATTAAAGGAATTTTAGAAAAAGCGCTGCTTAAAGCGGAAGATAAAATCAAAGAAGAGGAGTACTTACTCCAAGAACCGTGGCGAGTAGTGATCAATACCGAGGTAAATTCTCATAATTTTATAGTAAATAGGGGTTACGATATCTGCCACCTGATTGACTGGGAAAAGCCGATTTGGGGTGAACCGGCGCAAGATATCAGCATGTTTTTGATTGCAACTACAACGATGTGGAAAAGAAATTATGTTTTAGGTCCGGCCGAAGAGAAAGCATTTGTAAACAAATATCTGGAAAGTTTGCCTGAGCATCCCTCTAAAGTTACTTTGGACACGAGGATTGAAATGTTCAAATTCTTTAATTATTTAAGAGCAATATCTTGGTGCGCGATGGCCTGGACCGAATATACCGAACCTGGTAGGCAATTGGTAAATATGGATACCTTCGAAAAGATAAAAGCCTATATCGAACCGAGTTTTATAAAAAGGTCTTTGCTTAAATGATTACTAAATTGACAAAAGTGTATCAAAGTAAAAATAAATTCTGAAAACGGAAAAAAGGAAAACCGCGAATTTAAGCCATTTTTCAACGAACTCCCCCATGGCATAAAACTTGCAATTATGTAAAATAACAGCCTGCATTTTTATTTTTATGTTTTAATTTTTAACACAGACGGGAGGAGGACAGTTAGCTTATTCTGGCGGAAATATTTCTAGTTATTGGAAATAGCAATCAATGAAAATTTTGTAAAAATTATCATCCTGGAGGGAAGAGATGAAAAGAAGTGTTGATTTAGAACAGGAAGGTATTGAGATTAAGAAATCA
>JAAYSI010000083.1 GCA_012524045.1 Peptococcaceae bacterium
TGAAGAGTGCGGTTGAACTATATTATATGGACACAGGTTCCTACCCGACAAATATTCAGAATTTACTTACTAAACCATTAACTGTTTCTAATTGGCGTGGACCATATATTAAAGAGATACCTATATATCCACTTAATCCAAGTATGTCCTATGCTATAGACTCAGATGGCGAAATTTACCTTGCATTATCCGAAACTTGATAGGAGTGGCTTAATTGCCAAACATTTTTAAGACAGATAACAAAGGTTATGTCTTTATAGATATCTTAGTCGGTTTGCTTATTTTTGGCCTTGGCTTTGCTACTGTTTTAAGTCTTAATAATTGGGCAGTTCAGGCTAAAAATCAAGCTGATAATTATTTGGAAGCAATAAACATTGCCAGTTCCACTATGGATGAGATACTTCATGGTTTCAAAAATAAAGATCTTACTGGAGATTTTAAGGATATACAAAATCTGACTGATAGATATGGTAGATTTGAAAGAGTCATCACTATGAACTGGGATGCGCCGAATATATTAATAATTTCTGTAAAACTTAAATGGATTGAAAACGGGGAACCGAGAGAATATTTATTGGAGAGCCTGCTCTATGTCAAAGAATAAAAATGCTTCGGGAATGACACTTTTGGAAGTTTTGATTTCCTTAGTGATAATTGGTGTGATTGTTAGTGTTATTTTTACATTTTATCTAAGTCATTATCGTTTAAACCAAAGTATTATTTCTGAGATGGAATTAGATTATTCCTTGGTTAGAGCCGGACAAGTTCTCGCTGCTGCAGTCAGAAGTGCTGAGGATATCTATTGGGATGGGAAAAACCTTGAGGTAACTTATTGTTATAAGGGCGAGTTGATCACAGATAGTTTTTATTTAGCTGATAAAGATAAGAATGGTATACAAGATCTCTACCGAGAGCATCTAGCTGTTCCTAATCCTGTTGCAAGCGGCTTGACCTTTTTTGAGGCTAAAGAAATAAAAAGAGGTCTTTGGCAACTAAGTTTAGGAGCGGAAGATAGTAAAAAGGATTTAAAATGGACTCGCAAAGTGAGACAAATCGTATGTTTAGATTAAACTCTGATAAAGGATACGTTTCTTTACTTATGTTAATAGTCATTGTTTTCTTAGCGGGAATTGGTTTCAATGCTTTATATAAAGCTAATTCTCAGGAAAAGATCATTAGGTACGAAGCAGATAAAGTTAAAGCTGTATTTTTAGCAGATAGCGGTTTAGAATGGGCCAAAGCATCTTTACTAGAGGATAGGGAATGGCAAGGTGGAACTAGATTTTTTACGAATGGTAGTATTCAAGTAGAAGCAAAGAAGACCACTGAAGGCTATTGTGTTATGTCAGTTGCTCAGACCGGAGGTGCGAGGCAGATTAGATATGGTGACTTCATAGAGAAGGAAGATGATTTAGTATTGATCAGATATCGGGAGTTGTCATGCGATGCTAGATAACGAGGAAATACTTAGAAACAAAAGTGAACTTTTAGGTATTGAGCGGGTTTACCTTGACAATATACAGATAGCCCCCCAGGCATTGCTAGTTATACCGGAAGAATTAGTGAGGAAACACATTTTAATCCCTGTCGCAATACGAGAAGAGAAGCTTGTTGTTGCAATGGCTGATCCAACAAACCGCAAGGCTATCGAAGAGATAATCTTTTATTCCGGTTATCAAGTCGAACCGTTACTTGCCAGTGAAGATGAAATAAAGATAGCAATCAGAGAGTGTTATACTTTAAAAAAAGAAAACATTGAAGGATCTCGTGAGGTTCCCACGTCCTTGAGTATTTGGAAAGTAGATAAAGAGGATGATTCTGGTTATGAAGCTCCTGTTATAACTCTAGTCGACTCTTTATTACACCAAGCAGTAAATGAGAGAGCGAGTGACATCCACTGGGAACCTCGAGAGAATGAACTAAAGGTAAAATTTAGAATAGATGGGTTACTGGAGATAAGAGCAAATTTACCTTTGGGAATGGCTCGAAGTATTGCTTCTAGAATAAAAATAATGGCTGGAATGGATGTTACTGAAAGAAGAAAACCGCAGGATGGCAGCTTTGTTTTGGATTTAGCGAATAAAAGAGTTGACGTTAGAGTTTCTACATTTGCGACAGTTTATGGGGAAAAGGTTGTTACTAGGATCCTAGATCAAGAAACAGCCAAACGATCTTTAGCAGAATTAGGTATGCGCCCCGAACTGGAATCAGACATAAGACGGCTTTTAAACCAAACCCATGGCTTAATTTTAGTTGCCGGTCCGACTGGTAGCGGTAAAACTACTACATTATATGCTCTTCTTAGAGAGTTACAGTCAGAATATTTAAATATAGTATCTATTGAGGATCCTATAGAATATAGACTTCCCGGTGTTAATCAAGCACAAGTTAACCCCAAGATTGGCCTTGATTTTGCCGGGGGATTAAGAGCAATCCTTAGGCAAGATCCGGATATTATAATGGTTGGTGAAATTAGGGATAAGGAAACAGCGAAAATAGCATCTACTGCTGCTCTTACCGGCCATTTAGTTTTATCAACAGTACATACGAATACTGCTGCCGAAGCTCTTGTTAGGATGTTGGATATGGATATTGAGCCATATTTATTAGCAGCCTCAATATCGGGGGTATTGGCGCAACGACTGGTTCGAAAACTCTGTCCCTACTGTAAAACTTCAAGAGCTATAACACCTGAGGATCAAAAAATGTATAATCTAGCTTTAAAGGATAAGATATACTTTCCCAAAGGGTGTCCAAAGTGCCGCGGTACCGGATATATTGAAAGAATAGGGATCCATGAGTATTTACCATATAATCGGGAAATAAAAGAACTTATCTTACAAAAGAAAAGCTCAGTATATTTAGAAAATGCTTGCCAACGAATGGGTTTTATTAGTTTAAAGGAAGATGCTTTACTTAAAGTAGCAGCTGGTCTAACTTCTTTGGAAGAAGTAGTGAGGCTGTCAAGCGGAGTATGAAATGCGGAACATGAAATACAATGAACAGTTTTAGCAGGGAGTTAAGAGATTGGCTATTTGGAAATGGAAAGCAGTGGACGAACATGGAAAAAAGCATCAAGGGATTTGGGTAGAAAAAGATTGGATTAATGTGGTTTATTATTTAAGGAAACAACAGCTCTATCCATTTAAGATTAAACGATCTTTAGCAGTATCTATTGTCAATTTACTTTTTTCTGTAAACGATAAGCTTTATTGGGCAAATACTGCTCGGAAATTTAGTTTATTACTTGATGCGGGAATACCCTTGCTTGCTGCTCTCGATATTATTAGAGATAAAGAAACAAGTCCTGTTAGAAAGAATCAATGGCAAAAAGTAAGCTTAAAATTGCAAGCCGGAGAAGATTTATCAAATAGTTTTACAGATTTTTCCCCGAGACCAGGTGCTTTTTTTGAGTCTATGCTTAAGGCGGGAGAAAAAACTGGCACCTTGAATCTGTCCTTTCATGATATTGCTGAACAATTAGAAGAAGAATATTTTTTTGAAAAGAAAATAAAATCTGTTTTATTTTACCCTCTTTTACTATTGTTTATTTGTTTGCTCGAAATCTATGTCTTAAGTGTTTTCGTAATTCCTATGTACCAGGATCTTTTTGCTAATCTAAATATTGAATTACCTTTTATTACTCAAGTGTTATTCATCATCGGCTCTTTTATCCCATATTTTTTGTTATCAATTCCAGTTATTTTTATTATCTTTCGTAAGTTTAAACGAATTAACTTGTTGAATATTTTAGGCACAAAAAAAATCTTAAAATATAAAGATCTATTGCAATTTTGCACTTTACTTGAAAGATTGTTAAATGCAGGAATATCTCTTTTGGCTAGCCTTCAAATTTTAGAAAAAATATTTAATGATAGAAAGGTCTTAAGACTTATTGCCCAGTTGAAGCAGGCAATACAAGAAGGAAGAGGTGTTGCCGCTGTAATCTTAACGGATACTCTTTTTCCGGCTGAAATCGGAAAAATGCTGGCTATAGCTGAAGAATCAGGAAGGCTAAGCCAAATGCTCGGCCATATTGCTAACATGTTCAGAAAGGAACTTGATCAGGAACTAAAAAAATACTCGAAGATTTTGGAGCCGATTCTTGTTTTGGTGATGGCCGGCTTAATTGGTGTAGTAGCAATCGGTGTCCTTTTACCGATATTTGATGTGAGTGTTTATATTAAATAACAAAATTTCAGGGGGCAATGTCGTGAAAGGCAAAAAAGACAAGGGATTTACTTTACTAGAAATAATGTTAGTCATAATTATTATTTCCATGTTGGCGGCAATAGCTATTCCTAGGTTGAGTAACAGCTCGGAGACCGCCAGGGAAAAAGCCGATATAACTACCGGACGCGAAGTTAAAGCAGCTCTAGACAGATACCAGATTGAACATGGCCTTTACCCTAAACTTGGAGAACTAACTGCAACTAACGGCAAGATAAGTGGCTCAGGATTTATTCCTGACTATATAGTAAAACTAGACAGTACTGTTACCCAACAAAGTGCCAAAGATGAAAACAAAGGTTTTGGGATTGCAGAGCTTGGAAAAGAAAGTCAAGCCCCTAATGCCCAACACATAATCATGATTTATTTGACTTCTGACGGTTCGGCAGCAGAGGTAATAGTCTATAATAAATCACTTTCCCAGATCTTATGGTCGTCATTTTAATTTATATGAGGTAAATATTGATGGAAAACATGGCATTGCCTATCTTTTTTGGCTTTCTGGGTTTAATTGTAGGTAGTTTTTTGAATGTAATAATATATAGAGTACCCAACGGTTTATCAATAGTATGGCCGCGTTCTCATTGTCCTGGTTGTGGGCAGGTTTTAAAACCATTGGAGTTAATCCCTGTCATTAGCTTCCTTCTTCTACGCGGGAAGTGTAGAAAATGTCAAATACCTCTTTCATGGCGTTATCCTAGTGTGGAAATATTAACTGGAGTACTTTTTATTCTTGTATTTTTTTTTCGTAGCGAAAGAACGCCAATTGGGATTTTATTCGATTTTCTGTTTATTGCGTTGCTGTTAAGTCTAAGTTTTATCGACATGGACTACCTTAGATTGCCGAATGTTTTGGTAGGAATAGTTGCTCTGGTGGGGTTAGCAAATGCTTTGGTGCCGGGTAAACCTAATTTAATTTATAGTTTAGTAGGAGCACTGAGTGCCGGAGCTTTTTTTCTATTAATTCATTTTCTCTATCCCGAAGGAATGGGGTTCGGAGATGTTAAACTTATTGCAGCAATGGGATTATATCTTGGGGTTAAAGCTGTTTTCGCGTCTATTTTTATTGCCAGTTTTATAGGGTTAATAATTGAAGGAATAAAGGTTCTAACTACTCAAAAAAGTTTAAGGCAGCCTATTCCATTTGGACCTTATTTAGCTGCTGGTGGTTTAATTCTTCTCTTTTTTGAAGAATATTTAATCAATTTTTTTAAGAGGTTTGTATGGTAAGTATAGGGAAACAATTGTTTATTGAAATAACGAGTCAAGAAGTTCGGTTTTTACTTTGCAACAAAAAGCATCGGAATAAAATATTAAATCTTTCATTTACTAGTATCCCATATGCGTTTAACACACAGGATATGGCGGGCTTAGTGGAAATCCTAAAGGATTATCGTTTAAATGTTTTAAAAGGGGCCATTGTGCCTGTATATTTGCTTGTTCCTTTTCAGAATGGGTTACTTCGGGAGATTAGACTGCCCTGGATGGATGAAAAGAAGAGAAATTCTGCCATTAACTATTACTTGCAGCATGAAATACCTGGATTAACCTCGGAGTTAATCTATACTTACCATGTAATTGAAGAACCTGAAAACAAATATTTAACGGTTAAAGTCTTAGTGGCCAGGAAAGATTCAATAGATTTCTATATTACTAGCATGGAAAAAGCTGGCTATAAGGTCAGAGGCATTGAATATTCGATATCAGCATTAGCAGAGATGTTCAGCGATTTGCCGACGACAACAAGAGTGCTATATCTTCAAAACGTTAGAGGTAAGCGGATACAAATGGTTTTGTTTAAAGATACCAAACCTGAAGTTGTCGCCGAAGTAGCATTTGAACAACTGGATATTACCAAGTATCAAATCTATTTAGGCTTAAAAGACCATGACATACCTATAGATTTTATTGTGACTGATCACAGTGAGCAAACAGACATGTTGGCTTCTCTGTTGTTAAACGCAGGTTTAGTAAAAGATAAGCTATTAAGTTTTAACAAAAAAATTCTTGACCAAAAAATAGCTTGGGAACAAGGAACATCAGATTTTTCTAGTTATCCTCTATTAGCAGAATTGTATCGAGTTAAAGAAAATAAAAACTTGAACTTTTTTCCTAGGCACCATCGTTTGAATAAGGTTAGAGTCTTACTTTTGTCGCTAGTTTGCGTTCTAGCAACATTTTTATTATTAATAAGCACAATATGGCACCCCAAGTATGACGATCTTAAAAGATTTGAGCACGAATTGGCTATTCTGCAAAGCTACCATGTTGATTTATCCGATGATGAAGTTAATATTGCTTTAACTGACTGGCAGGCAAAGCAGAAAAGCAGGGTAATTGCACTCGAAAGAATTCTATACGTTTTAGAAAATTTGAAAAATGAAATTAAACTTAATCGACTTAGTTTAAATAACAATACTATGCATTTATGGGCTGAATGTGAGAGTGAAATAGCAATAACAAAGACAATTGAAGAACTAGTTGAAAATGGTTGGAAAAATCCGACACTAATTGATTATTATTATGATAATCAAAAGCTTGTTTTCAGTTTAAGTGTGGAGGGGTGTTGGTAATTTTTATGTTGAGCAAGAAACTTGAGTTGGCGGAGTTTTTGGCGGATAAAATTGATAAAATTACTTGGAAAGAGATCACCTTATTAGTTTTAATAATTTTTATATTATTGGGTGGGTTATTTCATTTTTGCTTGCTTGCTCCCTTAGACCAAAGGATAGAAGAGATTAGAGCACAAATAGAGTATCTAGACTTAGAAATAGGAGAATTAGAGCGGAAGCGGAATTCTTATTTAAAGAATATACCGGATACAGTTGAATTGCCAGAAAGTTTATATAAATTGCGCGCTATTTTTGAACAAGACTCTATTAATTTAACAGAAATGTTGACTAATCAGCTTTCTACTTTAAATGATTCTGAGTTAGGCCAAATAGCAATAAGAGTAACACTTCAGGGAGAGAAGGATAAAGTAATTGAGGCTCTTCTTAATACAAAAATTATAGATGAAAATACCTTTCTGATCGAGAATTTAGATGTTGACCAAAAAAAAGCAGTTATAAATTATAGGTTGCTTTATAGGAAATAGTTAATAATCTCTATGAACCTGACAACCTTTATAACCATAATATGGGAATGTAAAAGGGGGTAGGTGTTTGTGCAAGAGTATACTATAAAAGCAGGCGATAGCTTTTTTCGAGTCGCACAGCAGAATAATTGTTGTTGGCAAGATCTTATTGACCTTAACCCTGGCCTAGATCCTTATCAGTTACAGATTGGACAAAAAATAAGGCTGCCAGCAAAAAATAGCAAGAGTTTTGGCAACTGTATGGGAACAACGAAAAAAGGTGAAAACTATCATCGATGCGATGATGTTTTAGTAGAAATAGAGGGTATTAGATTTCGCGTAACCCGACTTGGTGAACCTAATATTCCACATGAAAACCACCTGATTCTCCCGCGTACGGAAATAAGAAAGGTTGAATATCTAGGGACTGGAGTGGTCGAAACCAACATTATGATAAGTAATATAAATATTGTTAATTCCCCTAGATTTGAAGGAGAAAACATTTCCACCAAAAATATGCTGGAACCCGGTAGGCCGACAAACGATAATAGAGTTTCATGAAATAATAATAATATTAATTTTGATAGCAATTATAATTTTGCCACTCTTAGTGGTGGCTTACATTACTCGAAATTTCGCATGGTTTTATAATCTTTTTTATAAATCTTAGTGAACTAAAAAAATAAAAGTTTAACTACAAACGATGGAAAGGAATGATTATTATTAGAAAAGTATATGTTTTTCATGGTGTGAATCTAAACTTATTGGGTAAACGGGAACCGACTGTCTATGGTCGGACAAGCTTAGAAGAGCTTAATAATAAAATAATTGCCATGGCTAAAGAGAATAATATAGATATTGAGTGTCGTCAAACCAATCATGAAGGTGTGTTGATAGACTGGATTTCCCAGCTGAAACCTGATGATTTTTTGATTTTGAATCCCGGGGCCTGGACCCATACCAGTTACGCTATTTTTGATACTTTAAAAGCAGTAAATGTACCGACTATTGAAGTACATATCTCTAATATTTATGCCAGAGAGAGTTTCCGTTCGAAATCTTTAATAGCCGGAGCTTGTTTAGGGCAGATAAGTGGGTTGGGAACAGATAGTTATTTACTGGCCTTAGCATATGCTATAGAATTTCAAAAATACCGCGAAAGTGAAAGGATGAAAAATAAAAATGAGAATTAGAAAAATAAAAGAACTGCTGTTAAAAGATAGTATAGAAGCAATTATTGTTGATTCGCCCAGCAATGTTTATTATTTGAGTGGCTTTACAGGTACAAACGCCACCTTATTTATAACTCAAAATACGAACTATTTGTTGACTGATTTTAGATATACAGAACAGGCGGAAAAACAGACCAAAGGGTTTGAAATTATTAGAGTAGACAATGAACCCTATAAAAAAATCAAAGAATTAGGCAAAGGTATTAATTCGATCGGTATAGAAGAGGAACATATAACTTGGTTAAAGTATAAACAAATGCGAGAGGTTTTAAGCGAAAAGAATTTGGTCGAAGCTTCAAAAATTTTAAACAAGATGCGAATGATCAAAGATGAAGCGGAAATAGCTATTATTCGCGAAGCTATTAAGATTACAGATCAGGCTTTCAAAAATATTATAGAAAAAATAAAGGTAGATATTGCGGAAGAAGATATTGCTTTGGAGTTAGAATTTCTTCTTAGAAAACTAGGAGCCAGTGGTAAATCGTTTGATTTTATTATAGGCTCGGGCTGGCGTTCAGCTTTGCCCCACGGTGTAGCCACGCCAAAGAAGATTGTAAAAAACGAACTTATTGTTTTGGATTTTGGAGCGATATATAGACGATATTGCTCTGACCTAACTAGAACAATTTTTGTTGGTAAGCCGTCAGCTAAGCATGTGGAAATATATAATATTGTTCTTGAAGCACAGTTAGCCGCAATAAA
>JAAYSI010000084.1 GCA_012524045.1 Peptococcaceae bacterium
CAGTTTTCAATTAGAACTGATTCAGAAGACTAGAATTAATATCGCTATATTTTTAAACTTAACCCCCGATCACCTTGATAGGCATGGAACGCTGGAGAATTATGCCGAAGCTAAAGCCAAAATTTTTAAAAACCAAACCGAGCAGGATTTAGCTGTTTTAAATTGGGATGATCCCTATGTACGGGGCTTGGCTAACCGGACCAAAGCAAGAGTTGTTTATTTTAGCCGGACCGAGTTACTTAGCTCCGGTATTTGTCTGGATAGCGACTATATAGTTATTCGTGACGAGGGCAGCTCCACTCCGCTAGTTAAAACATCTGAATTATTGTTAAGGGGCAGCCATAATTTAGAAAATGTAATGGCAGCAACAGCCGCTGCGCTGCGCTTAGGTTTAAAACCCTCCCAAATTCGGGAGCTGTTAAAAAATTTTAAACCGGTTGCCCATAGGCAGGAAATTGTAGGCCTATTTAATAATATTCTCTATATTAACGACTCCAAGGCTACGAACCCTGATTCGGCGATTAAAGCTCTAGAGTCCTACAGTGAGCCTATAGTACTGCTTGCCGGTGGTAAAAATAAAGGACTAGATTTAACCAAATTTTTGCATGTAGCGAAGCAAAAGGCCAAAAGCCTGGTCTTGGTAGGAGAAGCGGCAGGCGAGTTGGAAACTATAGCTGCCAAAATTGGAATGGAAAGGGTACTTCGTTTTGAGAGCTTTGAAGATGCTGTGCAGAAAGCGATTGCTGAGGCGGAGCCCGGTGATGTGGTGTTGCTTTCTCCAGCTTGTACAAGTTGGGATATGTTTACAAGTTATGAGGAAAGAGGGGAATTGTTTAAGGAATTAGTGCGTAAGCATTATAGGGAGCCCTAATTATCCTTACTTCAAAGGAGGGTACTATGTGCTTACGAAATATCGAAAGGTGGATCCGGTCTTACTCGGGGTTATCCTTGCCTTGTTAGTTATAGGTATTGTGATGACCTACAGTTCCAGTGCAGTTAAGGGTTATCTGTACTATGACGACCCTTATCACTTCTTTAAAGCTGAGCTGATTTGGGTGGCAATGGGCATAGCGGCAATGACTATAGCTCTTATAGTGGATTTGAAACTTATCTATCAATGGATAAAACCGCTATTCTATTTCTCACTTTTACTATTACTGCTGGTTAAAATACCGGGTATAGGAAAAACTGTGAACGGGGCAACTCGCTGGATTGGGCTTGGTCCCTTATCGATCCAGCCTTCGGAAGTCGCTAAAATAGCCACGGTCTTTTTAATGGCTAGATTTCTGGCTTCAAATCCTTATAATATAAGCTCTTTCCGCAAAGGAATTGTCCCTTCCCTTGCTTTGCTGGTCCTAGTGGCCGGACTGGTAATGTTTCAGCCCGATTTGGGAACAACATTGGTCATTGCAGCAACGATCTTTTTTATGTTAATTGCCGTTGGAGCTAAAATCTGGCATATGGCGGGCTTAGGCTTTGCCGGAGTTGGTTTGCTTGTGGTTGCAATTATCGCTGAACCCTATAGAATGCGCCGCATATTTGCCTTTCTCGATCCCTGGGCCGACCCCTCAGGTAAAGGCTATCAGACCATTCAATCCTTATTGGCTTTAGGCCCAGGCGGTCTATTCGGGTTGGGTCTGGGGCAAAGCAGGCAGAAATTTCTTTATTTGCCCGAAAACCATACCGATTTTATTTTTGCGATGATAGGAGAAGAGCTTGGCTTTGTCGGAGCTTCATTGGTAGTAATTCTGTTTTTCCTTTTTATGTGGCGTGGCTACAGAGCGGCGATTCAGGCGCCGAACAATTTTCTCGGGCTTTTAGGAGTTGGCTTGACATCTTTGATAGGAGTTCAGGCCATGATTAATATGGGTGTTGTAACCGGAGTCCTTCCGGTCACAGGAATCACCCTTCCTTTTATCAGCTACGGAGGGACGTCATTATTGTTCACAATGGCCTGTGCGGGCTTTTTACTGAATATCTCAGCAATGCCCAATCTGAGGAGGTAAGGCAAGTTGCGAGTTATAGTAACCGGCGGCGGAACCGGAGGACATGTTTATCCGGCGTTGGCTATAGCCAAGGCTTTATTGGCTAGGATAAATCAGGTAGAAGTACTCTATGTCGGTACAAAGGACGGTATGGAGGCCAAGCTGGTTCCAGCCAGTGGCCTAGAATTTAGGGGTATTTCTGGCAAGGGTTTGCAACGTAAATTTAGTCTGGATACTTTTAAAACTCTGGTTATTAACTTGAAGGCCGTCTGGGAGACTAAGAAGATCTTAAAAGAATTCAAACCTGATCTTGTTGTAGGAACGGGTGGTTATGTTTCGGGCCCAGTAGTATTGACTGCTGCTTTTTTTGGTATTCCGACTCTTTTGCACGAACAAAATGCTTTACCGGGCAAAACCAATAAAGCCTTGGCTAAAGTTGTCAAACGGGTGATGGTTAGTTTCCCGGAAAGTATCTCCTATTTCTCCAACAAGGAGAAAGTCCAGCTGGTGGGTGTGCCGGTAAGAGAAGAAATCGGCAATGCAAATAGAAAGGAAGGGGCAGCGGTATTCGATCTGGCTTCTGAAAAGAAGACTATACTGGTTACCGGCGGCAGCCGAGGTGCCCTTAGCATTAATACCGCACTCTTGGATATATTACCCAGACTAGCTGAATATCCTGATATTCAGTTAATTTGGGCGACCGGGTCAGCGACTTATCAAACTGTTTTAGAAAAACTGCAACAGCTGAAGATAGATTGGCAAAGGCCCCAGTGGCGGATAATGGAGTATGTGCAGGAAATGCCTGCAGCCCTCGCTTGTTCCGATCTTTGTATTTGCCGAGCAGGGGCCACAACCTTGGCTGAATTGTCGGCAGCGGGGAAACCTGCAATCTTGATTCCGTATCCCTATGCGGCGGAAAACCATCAGGAATACAATGCCAGAGCTTTTGAAAATGTAGGTGCGGCTGAAGTTATCTTGGATCAAGAGCTAAATGGCCAGATTCTTTGGGAGCAAGTGCAAAAAATAATATTTAATCCTTTTAAATTGGAAGAAATGAGCCGGAGAGCGACTGAGGTGTTTAAGCCCGGTGCTCTGGATAGAATAATAAATCTATGTTTGCAGACAGCTTGGAGATAAACAATTTTTTTAAGGCTGAAGAGGACAAGCTTTTCCTATTTAGACAGCCGTTTCACACTGTCTCCTTCTCGTGCATAACATATGCAGTAGAGAAAGGAGGGAGTGGGAGATTTACATAATATTAAAAAGATAATGAAAGAAATCGGAAAAGGAATCTGGAGTGAATTTAATGGATTACCCGCAGGTAAAAGGTAGATTGGAAAAGGACTACCCATTAAAAAAGCTTTGTACTTGGCGGATCGGTGGTAAGGCGGATGCAGTGTTTTGGCCGGAGAGTATTCAGGATCTTGTCCAGATGGTCCGATGGTGTAAACAAAACGACCTACCGGTCTTTTTTCTGGGGCGCGGTTCGAATGTGTTGCTTCCGGATGCTGGACTTCGGGGTCTGGTAGTCGTCACAACGGGTTTAAATAAAGTTACCTGGCAGCAGCAGACTGTTATTGTTGAGGCAGGCTACTCTTTAATGCTTTTGGCTCGCGAGACTGCGGCTAAAGGCTTGCAGGGCTTGGAATTTGCTTGCGGAATACCCGGTACGGTCGGAGCGGCCGTAGCTATTAATGCCGGAGCTTATGGAGCTACGATAGGGGATTTAGTCCGGCAGCTTACGGTTCTGACTGCGGAAGCAGAGATTTGCACTCTGAAACAAGGAGATTTTAGTTTTGGCTACCGAACGAGTTCGCTGCAAAAGGTTGGATTTTTAGTCTTAGACTGCACCCTACAATTATCTCCTTTGGCTGATGCTAACGGACTTAAGGAAACTATGACCCAGTACATGGCTAAAAGAAGGAAGACTCAGCCTTTGGAATATCCGAATGCGGGTAGTGTATTTCGCAATCCTGTCGGCGACTCAGCCGGACGACTTATTGAACTGGCGGGTTGGAAAGGACGCAGACTTGGCGATGCTCAAGTTTCGGAAAAACATGCCAACTTCATAGTTAATAGGGGTAATGCGACATCCGAACAAGTTTTACGTTTGATTGCGGAGATTCAACAAGATGTTCATACAAAATTTGGGGTTAGATTGGAACCAGAGATCAAAATTATTAGCTAATATTACTAGCTAAAAAGGGGGAGAAGGCATGACGATGGATCGTTATGTCATTACTGGCAAACAAAGATTGGAAGGTCGAGTAGTTACCGGCGGGGCTAAAAACGCTTCCCTTCCTCTAATGGCTGCTGCAATTTTGGCCGAAGGAAAAACTGTGTTAACGGGAGTCCCTCGCCTTACTGATATATTTAATATGGCCGAAGTCATGAAAACCCTAGGTTGTAAGGCTGACTTTCGGAATAATGAGCTGGTTTTGGATACATCGTCATTGACTGAGAATACTTTTGACCAGGAGCTCATGCGCAGAATGCGCGCTTCAAATTTGGTTTTAGGCCCGATGTTAGCTAAGTATGGCCAAGTTAATCTGCCGAGTCCCGGCGGCTGTGCCATTGGAACCCGGCCAATGGACCAGCATATTAAAGGCTTAAAAGAACTTGGCGTCAAAATAAAGGTTAAACACGGCTACCTAGAAGCAAAAGTGGATAAAAAATTAATGGGTGCGGAGATCTATTTAGATATCCCCAGTGTTGGAGCTACTGAAAATATTATGATGGCCGCTGTTTTGGCTGAAGGAACCACAGTGCTGCACAATGCTGCCAGAGAACCTGAGATTGTGGATTTGCAGAACCTGCTGAATAAGATGGGGGCCAAAGTCAGGGGTGCAGGAACTCATGTCATTCGGATAGACGGAGTAAAAAAACTGCAAAGTGCCGAACATACAGTAATCCCGGACCGCATAGAAGCTGGAACCCATATGCTGGCAGCAGTAATGACTCAGGGCGATATTCTGGTGGAAAATGTTGTTCCCGAGCACGTCAGCCCAATTATTGCTAAATTAAGGCAAGGTGGGGCAACAATTACCACGAACGGGGATAGTGTCAGGGTGCAACATAAAGGAAAATTTAAAGCGGTGGACCTAAAAACACTTGCCTATCCGGGGTTCCCAACGGATATGCAGCCACAGTTTCTGGCGTTATTGACTATGGCCGAAGGAACAAGTATAGTAACCGAAACTATTTTTGAAAATCGTTTCCAGCATGTTCCGGAGCTGACCAGAATGGGGGCTAAGATTAGGGTGGAAGGCCGCGCCGCAATAGTATGCGGAGTCCCAACTCTGGAAGGTGCTTTTGTGCAAGCTACGGACTTAAGAGCCGGAGCAGCGTTATTTCTCGCAGCTTTGGCTGCCGAAGAAGGAACCGTGCTGGAAAGGGTAGACTATATCGATAGGGGTTATGAAAATCTGGAAGAAAAATATCGGGCGTTAGGTGCGAAACTGCAACGCGTGGTAAAACAGGCTTAGGAATAGGTAAAAATTAATATTTGCCCTTATTTGCTGCATATTGTAAAATATACAAAATGAAGGCTAGGAAAAGACTGGGAGAGAATAGTTTTGTCTCAGGTAAAAACGAATACATCTTTTCTTTATATAGCAGCGCTAATTTGCCTTATAGCTGTGAGTTTATTTACGTTTTCTAAGTCCTCTTTTTTTGCTGTGGAAAATATCCGCTTTATTGGTTTAGATAATGTGCGTGAGGATGAAGTACTAAGATTAATAGGGATAGTGAACGGGGAAAACATGTTTTTAGTAGATACTGAAACCTTGGCCCAAAAAGCGGAACTTCATCCTTTGATAGATTCGGCCGATGTTGCCAAAGAGTTGCCGTCTACTTTAGTATTTAAAATTCAAGAAAGGCTTCCGGTCGCTTTGATTCTCGCTAAGGATGGCCTGGTCGAAGTGGATCGACAGGGAACGCTGTTAAGGTTCCATGATACTTGGCCGGAAAAGGATTGTCCGATTTTGACAGGAGTTGAGGTGCCCGAAACTCTCGGCCCGGGTCAAAAACTTAGTAATGCCAGCTTGGACAAAGGCCTTAAACTTTTGGAGCAAGCTCCGGCTAACCTGTTGTCGATTTTCGGCGAAGTGAATATTGCCGAAGATGGTCAGGTTTATATTTATTTGACGACCGGGAAAAAGGTGCTATTAGGTTTTAATGAAGATTATAAGGCTAAATTAGAATTGCTAAATGAATTGCTGAACAGTGAAGAGTACAAGCAAATAGAAAAGGCTTATACTTACATAGATTTGAAGGCGGGAAAACCTGTATTGGGGCTTTAATGGAGGAGTAGTCATATGTGGTTACCTTTATTTGGCTTATTGTTGGGTCTGGTAATAGGCTTTTTAAGTCCTTTTAATATTCCGGTGGATTATGCCAAGTATTTTTCGGTTGCCATTCTAGTGGCTTTTGACTCTGTAATAGGCGGGGTTAGAGCTTATCAGGAAGAAAGCTTTGACAGTACAGTCTTTTTAAGCGGTTTTTTTGTAAATATTTTGATGGCTACGCTGTTAGCTTATATCGGGGATCGGATTGGCGTCGATCTTTATTTAGCTGCGATAGTTGCCTTTGGTACCAGAATATTCCAAAACATTAGTATTATTCGTCGCCATTTTATTAACAAACACCATAAAGATGAAAAAAATTAAAAAATTTATTTTAGTTTTGGTGAAAAAAAGGAGTAATTCATTCGATATAGAAATTATATAGTTGTTAACTATGTTATCTGATAAGCCTAAATAAATAGAGTTAGTAATAGTGAATGGATGAAAGAGAGGCAGGGGAGAAGATGCTGGAATTTGATCATGATGATATTCAGTATGCCCGGATAAAGGTAATAGGGGTAGGTGGCGGTGGCAACAACGCCGTAAACAGAATGATTGCCGCTGGCTTAAAAGGTGTTGAGTTTATTGGTATTAATACCGATGCTCAAGCCCTACAGATGTCACGGGCTGCTGAAAAAATACAAATTGGTGTTAAACTTACCAAAGGTTTGGGAGCAGGAGCCAATCCTCAAATCGGACATAATGCAGCAGAGGAAAGTAAAGACGAGATAGCAAAGGCCTTAACCGGAGCGGATATGGTATTTGTAGCGGCTGGCATGGGGGGAGGTACCGGAACAGGAGCAGCACCGGTAGTAGCTGAAATAGCGAAAGAACTCGGAGCTTTGACAGTTGGTGTAGTGACCAGACCCTTTTCCTTTGAAGGTAGAAAAAGAGCGATGCAAGCTGAAAGAGGGATTCTGGAACTAAAGGACAAAGTAGATACTCTTATAACTATTCCGAATGATCGTTTATTACAGGTGGTTGATAAACACACTACCGTGCAGGAAGCGTTTCGGATAGCTGACGATGTTTTATTACAGGGAGTTCAAGGAATCTCCAACTTAATAACCGTCCCTGGCTTAATCAATCTGGACTTTGCTGACGTCAAAACCATTATGGCTGAAACCGGTTCGGCATTAATGGGCATCGGACAAGCATCCGGTGAGAATAGAGCTGCTGATGCGGCCAGAAAAGCTATTTCCAGTCCTTTGTTGGAAACATCCATTGAAGGTGCCAAAGGAGTATTATTGAATATTACCGGAGGTCCGAATTTGACTTTATTGGAAGTCAATGAAGCCTCGGAGATTGTTGGCGAAGCTGCCGACCAAGAAGCCAATATTATTTTTGGAGCGGTCATCGACGAAAATCTCAAAGATGATGTACGGGTCACGGTTATCGCTACAGGTTTCGATCAAAGAAATACTTTTGTCAAGAAACCAAAAGGTAAATCTGAAAGTTCCGGAAGTAAGAATAACACGAGTGATTATGACAACCCGTTTAATGACTATGTGGATATTCCGAGTTTCTTAAAGTATAGAAATTAGCTTCCGCATTTAACCAAGTCTAAACAGAGATGTCTCAAATTGAATTGGGGCATCTTTTTTTGTGCCCAAATTATACCTACCTAAAAGATAAGACAATATACTACATTAATAGGCCTTGGTTGCTAAAAAAAGCGGCTGTGTCAGGACCTTTTGCGACAGTATTTATTCAGGGTTCAAGGTATAATTTTATAATGAGAATTGCTAAAGGGTGAAAGGATTCTCGGTAATGTACTACCTGGATATTATCCTGTTAGTCAACGGTGTAATGGATGCTTTTTTAGTGGTATTTACCGCCTACTTGCTGCGTAAAAAAGCCTATCTGCCAAATATTTTATTGGCTGTTCTACTCGGCGAATTACCCATTATACCGGTGCTGTATGGCTTAACCACTTTAGAAATTATCTCCAAGCTCCTAGTCCCCGTAGCAATGGTTGTAATTGGATTAAGAATCAGAAAGCCGAAAGAATTGCTTAAAGGATTAATCTATTTTAATTTGTTGGCTGCGGTCTGCGGAGGGATTTATTATGTTTTTGCCGGCTGGTTAAATTTAAGCACGGAGGAAGTTTTATTCACTGCAAACGATCTTTGGTTTCTGCTTTTGATTATTTTGCTACTGGTGGGGGGATATAAATTTTGGGAAAAAACTCAAAAAAGGAGTCTCTTACTCGATAAAATTCTTTATACGGTCGAAATCAGTTTTGGCCCAAACAGCAATTTACAAGTAAAGGCCTTGCTGGATACGGGTAATGATTTACGGGATCCTTTAACCGGCTCTCCGGTTTTATTGCTCGAGCAGCAAGCGGCTCTAAAGATACTTCCTGCTACGATTCGGGAATTTTTGGAACTGCCTTGGCAACAGCACCCCAATCCTTGGTCTTTAATCTGGAATAATGAGGAATATGCTTCTCAAAAGCTGCTGTTTATTTCAGCCAAAGGGATTGGAGGCCAGACCTGGCTGCCGGGTATTAGGGTCAGCAAAGTAAAATTCAACCAGGGAGAAAGTGAATGGGAACAAGGAGCAACGGTCGCCCTGGTTTCACAGGTGCTCAGTAAAGAGAATGAGTTTCAGGCTCTTCTTCATCCCGAGCATATTCAAAAGATTGGCAACAAGGAGGAGATAGCCTCATGAAAAAAATAATTGAGAAAATTAAAATTTCGCTAAAAAAATTTTATTTAGCGGTCAGCTTAACTTGGCGCAAAGCAAAAGAAATTTTTTATGTCGGGAGTAGTGAAGCTCTACCACCTCCGTTAAGTGGGGACGAAGAAGAATACTTGATTGGAAGACTGGAACACGGTGACAACTCAGTTAAAGATACTCTGATTGAACGGAATTTAAGATTGGTAGTATACATATCACGAAAATTTGAAAATACCGGGATCGGTATAGAAGACCTGGTATCGATCGGTACTATAGGGCTAATCAAAGCAGTTAATACTTTTGATCCCAAAAAAAGAATTAAACTTGCAACCTATGCTTCTCGCTGCATTGAAAACGAAATACTTATGTACTTAAGGAGAAATAATAAAGTTAAATCAGAAGTTTCCTTTGATGAACCCTTAAATATTGATTGGGACGGGAATGAACTGCTGCTTTCGGATGTTTTAGGCACCGACAATGATATTATTTCCCGGCCGATTGAGGAAGAAGTCGACAGGCATCTGCTTGCCCAGGCGTTAGCCACTCTGAGCGAGAGAGAAAAATTAATTATGGAATTGAGGTTTGGGATGGGAGGAGTGGAAGAACAAACTCAGAAAGAAGTTGCTGATAGATTAGGGATTTCTCAGTCCTATATTTCGCGCCTGGAAAAAAGAATAATAAGGCGTTTACGCAAAGAATTTCTACGCTTGGAATAAATAGCTAGAATAACTTACCATTACTCAGGGAATACTCTCCAAAGACAGCTTCGATGAATATGGCCACATGGAGGGTATTTTCATGGCTTTAAACAAGGTAGAGATATGTGGAGTCAATACTTCCAAATTGCCCGTCTTAAGTGGTTCCAAAATGAAAGAATTATTTATCAAATTTCAAGCAGGAGATGTATCAGCCCGTGAACAGTTAATAAAGGGAAATTTAAGGTTGGTATTAAGTGTTATTCAACGTTTTAGCAACCGAGGAGAACATGTGGATGACCTTTTCCAGGTAGGATGCATAGGCTTAATGAAGGCGATAGATAATTTTGATTTGAAGCAGAATGTCAAATTTTCTACATATGCCGTTCCAATGATTATTGGGGAGATTAGGCGCTATTTAAGGGATAATAATCCAATTCGGGTTAGCCGCTCCCTAAGGGATATTGCCTACAAGGCCTTGCAGATAAGTGATAAGCTGGCATCCGAATGTTCCAGAGAACCGACTATTGAAGAAATTGCTAAAAAGCTTGATCTTTCGCAGGAAGAAGTGATTTTCGCTCTGGATGCCATTCAAGAACCGGTTTCTCTTTTTGAGCCAATCTACCATGACGGCGGGGATCCGATCTTTGTGATGGATCAAATTGGAGACGATAAACAATCAGACAAGCTATGGCTGGAATCCATTGCTATTCGGGAGGGAATGGTCAAGCTAGGTGAAAGGGAGAAAAAAATAATTTCGCTGCGTTTCTTTCAGGGCAAAACCCAAATGGAAGTAGCTGAAGAGATCGGTATTTCCCAGGCTCAAGTGTCCCGATTGGAAAAAGCGGCGTTAAAACATATGCGTAAACATGTCTAGTTAAGTCAGTAAAATTTTCAAGAAGATTCATTATTAAAGATACCCTCCTCATATTATAATTTAGAGCTGGATCGGACAGGAATGGAAAGAGGAGGGCTTTTTTATGAGAGTCTCCGAATTAAGGGTATTGGAAATAATTAATATAGAGGACGGCAGGCGTCTGGGTCCAATGATCGACTTGGATCTTGATTTGGAAAAAGGAGTAGTTAAGGGTATTATAATTATGGCCTCCTCTCGTGGTAAAGGTTTTTTCGGCGGGAGTCGCAATGCTGATGTATTTATCCCCTGGGATAAAGTAATTAAAATTGGGGTAGATGTAATTTTGATTGACGGCAGGGAACTGATTAATCTAAACTATTAATTTGCAAGTAGGCTAAAAAGGGAACTAAGACCCGGATTATTAAATAAAAATGATTTATTTATCGATAGAATTAATAGGCGGGTTTGGGACAAGGGATTGTGGGACTAAATGGGTTGGCTATTAAAACAAGGTAAGAACACACTATATTGGACTATTCCCGAATGGACTAGCTTCGGGGTCAGATTGGCCTTTTCGACTATTCAGGGAGGGCAAAGTACCGGCTCTTATAGCTCCCTAAACTTGGGACTACATGTTAACGACAATCCAAGAAATGTCTTAAAAAACAGAAAGCTGTTTTTAGCTGAGTTTGGCTGTTCTCTAGATGATTGTATTGCGGCCGAGCAAATTCACGGAACTAAAGTTCAAATAGTGACTGCAGAACAGAAAAAAAGCGGAATGTATGACTATGCTGATTCTATCCCCGCCTGTGATGGCTTGTTGACTACCGATCCCTTATTAGGACTTATGGCTTTTTTTGCGGACTGTGTACCATTGTATTTTTATTGTCCCAGGACAAAAATTATTGGTTTGGCGCATGCGGGCTGGAGAGGTACAGTTAATAATATTGCTAAAGAAATGTTAGATAAGCTAAAATTAGCGGGAGCTTCGGCTGCGGAGTGCCAGGTTGCTATTGGCCCATCAATTGGAGCTTGTTGTTACCAAGTGAGCAGCGATGTTGCAGCTATCTTTAGAGAAAAGTTCGGTAACCCACCTTTTTTAACCCCGGCGGAGCAAGGTAAATTTCATTTGGATTTAAAAGAAGCAAATAGGTATTTACTTATCTCCGAAGGCGTTTTACCTAAGAATATTATTAGCTCGGATTTGTGCACTTTCTGCCAAGCAGAGTATTTTTATTCTTTCAGGAGAGCGCAGGTTACGGGAAGGATGGCAGCGTTCATTATTAGGCAAGATTGTGAACAGCGTGGAGGGTCGATAATAGATGTTCAAAACTCGCAGGAGAAAACCTAATATCCTTTTTTTAATGAGTATTGCTTTGCTTTTGCTGGTTATATTATGGAACTATCGCTCGACTTGGCTTGTGTCTCAACTTATCATTGAGCCTCTAGGCCAGGGTGAAGTTAAACATGAAAAGACCGTGACCGGGATCTTTGCCAATACCGAAGTGGTTATAGCTTCACCTGTCGAAGGTAAAATCAACATGATTTGTGAACAGGGACGACGCTTGGGAAGAGGCGAAATAGTAGCAAGGCTAGGGCCGTCAGGCGTTAATCCTGTTGGCGGAAAAACAGAAACACCGGTTACAGCTCCGATAGCCGGCTTATTTTACTCTAATCTTGATAATTTGGAATCCATTGTTACTCCGGAAAATTTGATGAATATGGAGTTAGCTAAAATTTTAACTCAGGTTGAAAAAAATCAACAGGCCAAAGGGGCTATTGAAGAACAAGGTGAAGATTCTGAACAAGACCAGGACCAAGAAGCAGAATCAGAATTACAAGTAGAGACGGAAGCCGGTTCGGAAGAGGTTAACCA
>JAAYSI010000085.1 GCA_012524045.1 Peptococcaceae bacterium
AGTAGATATGGTAATAATGATTTTGCAATGGGCGATAGTGATTAGGGCCTTTCTTTCCTGGATACCGCATTCGCCGTCGAATCCTTTAATCAGGATTATATATGACACCACAGAGCCGCTACTTAAGCCCTTTCGCCGAATCCGTCTAGGTGGTGGGGCGATGATGGTTGATTTTTCGCCTATTTTCGCTATTCTGGCATTAATACTGGTAAGGTCGCTGGTTCTCCCCCCTGTCTTTAATTTGCTAGCTAGATTATTTATCTAAAAATAGATCCAAAAAAATTTGCATTTGGGAAAAAATTTTATATAATAGTAAGGTAAATCAGGTTTATGACTTTTAATTTAGGTTTATGATTTCTCATTTTTTCATATTGAAAAACTGTGATGAGGAAGGTTCTTGGATTTCCTACTTTTTGAGCGAGCAGGGACGGTGGAAGCCTGTAAAGTAGAGCCGAGATGGATCGCCTCGGAGTGACTCGCCGAATGACAGTAAGCAGTCCGGTAGCTCCCGTTATTGAGCTTTGAGAGCCCAGCTAATTGTTATATTGCTGGGAAAAAAGGTGGTACCGCGCTAAACTCGTCCTTTTAATTAAAGACGAGTTTTTTTTAATTACTAAGATCATCCTAAATATGTCATTCGATTTATGAAGAGATTCTTTTCTCTATCTACTATAGGAGGAATAGATACCAATGGATTATCGTGATACTTTAAATTTACCGCAAACCGATTTTCCGATGAGAGGCAATCTCCCACAGAGAGAGCCAGAAATTTTAGCCAAATGGGAAGAACTTGATATTTATCAAACTGTTCAAAACTCCAGAGTTGGCAGGGAAATGTTTGTTCTACACGACGGCCCGCCTTATGCCAATGGTGATATTCATTTAGGACATGCGCTAAATAAAGTCTTGAAGGATATCATTGTTAGATATAAGACTATGCGAGGCTATAACGCTCCCTATGTTCCGGGCTGGGATACTCATGGACTCCCTATAGAGCAGCAAGCTATTAAGAACCTTGGAGTTAACCGCCATGCTGTTTCGGCCGTAGAATTTAGGGCTAAATGTAGGGATTATGCGCTCAAATACGTAGAAATCCAGAAAGAGCAGTTTAAAAGACTTGGGGTCAGAGGGGACTGGAAAAATCCTTATCTTACATTGGCCAAAGATTATGAAGCTGCTCAAATCGGCGTATTTGGAGAAATGGCGAAGAAAGGCTATATTTATAAGGGCTTGAAGCCTGTATATTGGTGCCCGACTTGTGAAACCGCTTTAGCTGAAGCTGAAATCGATTATACTGAGAAAAAGTCGCCGGCTATCTTTGTAAAATTTCCGGTAAAAGACGCTAAAGGATTATTTTCTGAAAAAGATACTTTTGTAGTAATCTGGACCACCACACCCTGGACTATTCCGGCAAACCTCGCTATAGCCGTTCATCCGGAATTCGTTTATGCTCTAGTCCAAGATAATAACGAATATTTGCTTGTCGCTGAGGAAATGCTGGAGTCTCTAAGGGAATTGTGGCAGAAGGAACTGCCGCTGGTCAAGACTTTCAGCGGCAAGGATCTGGAAAGGCTTGTATGTAAGCATCCGTTGTTTGAGCGGGATTCTTTGTTGATTAATGGGGAACATGTCACCCTTGAACAAGGAACCGGTTGTGTTCATACTGCTCCGGGACACGGGGTGGATGACTTTATTGTAGGTAAGCAATACGGTTTGCCGGTACTCTGTCCCGTAAACCACCAAGGAAAGTTTACTGAGGAAGTTCCACCATACGCTGGACTAAAAGTGGAAAAAGCTAATGATTTAATTGTTAAAGATTTGGAAGAAGCCGGCCTGTTGCTTCATGTTTCGAAAATTAAGCATAGCTATCCGCATTGTTGGCGCTGTAAAAATCCGATTATCTTCAGAGCTACGGAGCAATGGTTTGCTTCGATTGATGGCTTCCGTCAAGCAACTTTAGATGAAATCGATAAAGTACGCTGGATTCCGGCTTGGGGTAAGGATCGGATTTATAATATGGTTGCCGAGAGAGGGGATTGGTGTATCTCTCGTCAACGGACTTGGGGAGTTCCGATCCCGATATTCTACTGTGAAGCTTGTGGCAAAGAAATCATTAATGATCAGACCATTGCCAAATTGCAAGAAATATTCCGAGCTGAAGGCTCCGATGCCTGGTTTGCGCGCACAGCTGAAGAGCTGTTGCCAGAAGGCTTTACCTGTGAATGCGGTTCTCAGAAATTCCAAAAAGAGACCGATATAATGGATGTTTGGTTTGATTCCGGAACCAGTCATGTTGGTGTGCTGCAAAAAAGAGCTGACCTAAAATGGCCGGCCGATATGTATCTGGAAGGCTCCGATCAGCACAGAGGCTGGTTTAATTCCTCCCTTTCCACTTCAGTTGCCACTTTTGGGCAAGCTCCGTATAAAGCGGTCTTAACCCACGGATTTCTGGTGGATGAAAGAGGCCGGAAAATGTCCAAGTCTTTGGGGAACGGAATTGATCCTTTGCAAGTCATCAAAGATATGGGCGCCGATATTCTAAGATTGTGGGTGTCCTCGGCAGACTATAGAAATGACGTTGCGGCTTCGCCCAGAATTATGAAACAAATGGTTGAAGCTTACAGAAAAATTAGAAATACTCTGCGTTTTATGCTTGGTAATCTGTACGATTTTAACCCGGAAGAGCATATGGTTGCTTATGCGAACCTGCAGGAAATTGACCGTTGGGTTTTAGGGAAACTGGCCGAAATAATTGAAAAAGTAATTAAAGCGAATGATGATTACGAATTCCACGTAGCATACCATGCTATTCATAATTTCTGTACAGTAGAGTTAAGTGCTATTTATTTGGACATCGTTAAAGATAGATTGTATGTCGAGGGCAAAGACTCCGCCACTAGAAGGGCGGCTCAGACGGTGATGTACGAAGTTCTAAATGCCTTGGTTCGTTTGCTCGCACCGATTCTGGTCTTTACAGCGGATGAAATTTGGCCCTATATTCCCGGTGTTAAAGAGGGAACGACCATTCAAACCGAGGAAATGCCTGTGGTAAAACAGGAATGGAAGGATGAAGCATTGGCTGCTAAATGGAAGAATGTATTGAATCTACGCTATGATGTTACCAAGGTTCTAGAAGCTGCCCGCCAAGCTAAATTAATTAACCATTCCCTAACGGCGAAAGTTGATCTTTATCCGAGTGATCGAGAAACTTATGAATTCTTGCTCAGTTTAGATAAACCGGCAGAAATAGTGATCGTATCTGAATTAATTATTCATCAGCCTACGGAAGAAGCACCGGCCGATGCTGTCGAAGCCGAATCCTTTGCAGGTTTAAAAATTGCCGTTGCAAGTGCTTCCGGTCAAAAATGTGAGAGATGTTGGATGTATAGCGTTGAGGTAGGCAATAGCTCAAAATATCCTGATCTCTGCCCGCGTTGTATCGGTGTATTGGAAGCCGGAGCAAATAATTAAGCCCAGCCGCTAACTCATCCAATGCAAATAAGATTACATCTTTAAAGCTTAAGTCTAACGAACCCCCTTTAGGTAAGTAATCTATGATTTCTTACCAGGGGGTTTTCGTTTAGGTTTAATAAAAAGCGAATAATGGATTATTTGGTAAATTTTATAGACAAGATTTTTTACCTGTATTATAATAAGGTAACAAAAAATCAAGAATATCTTTTGGAGGAAAGAGATGAGGCTGACAAAGGAGATTGCTGAAAATATCGTAAAATTCATATACGAAAATAGCTCCTACCATGGTATAGCAAGCGACGAGACCGGTACGATTATTGCGGATTCTGCCGGGAAAAGAGTTGGCGTTGTCCATCAAGGACATCGCAAAATTCTGACAGGTGACATAGCGGAAATTGCTGTGAGCAAAGAAGATGAGATATCTTCAGGTGGAACCCAAAAAGAGGGCTACAATATTGGTATTTTTTTTGAAGACAAATTAGTTGGTTGTTTCGGCATAGCCGGCCCAGTGGAGTTGGTAAAGCCCATTGCCAAAGTAGCAGCCGGTATGGTTGGCACAATGCTTAGAGATGAGCAAATAAAAAAGAATCTCAGAGATCAAGTTGATAAATTGAATCAGTCTATAGAAATAGCGGCTAGCGCAGTTCAGCAGGTAGCGGCGTCCTCCGAAGAAGTTGCTGCGGTTAGCCAGACAGTTGCCAATGCAGTTTTGGATGGACAGGATCAGGTTAAGAAAACAACAAACATAATTGAATTTATTAGAAGGGTAGCTGTCCAGACTAACCTTTTAGGGTTAAATGCTGCGATTGAGGCGGCCAGAGCAGGAGAACAAGGCAAGGGATTTTCAGTAGTTGCTGATGAAGTTCGGAAGTTAGCAGTTGACAGTAATAGATCAACTGACGAAATAAAAGAAATCTTAACAGAATTTGAACAGGTCATTGTTAAGATTAGCGAAGGGGTAAATCAAAACAATACGATAATTCATGAACAGGCCAAAGCGACTCAAGATATCACCGGGATAGTGCAGACTGTCCAACAAGTCGGCTTGGAACTGAATTCTTTAGCCGCCAGGCTCTAAATTCCTCTATTTTGAAAAATTTGATATCTAAGCTAATAATTGATGTTAAGCATTATCGGTGTATAAAAAGAAGAATATACGGATAATCCTCTGCTTATCCAAAAATAGACAAGTAGACAGAGGATTATTTTGCTTTTTGGCCCACAAAGAGTATAATATATACTCTGGGAGGTGTGGCTTTTGTTAATAGAAGTTTTGCCTAGTGCCGGTTCGCCATGGATGCCATCGTTAAACTATAAAATTGCTGTAGTAGTAGATGTTTTTAGAGCGACCAGTACAATGGTTACAGCTTTGGCTAATGGCTGTCAGGCAATTATTCCTGTATTAACCACAGAGGAAGCCCTTGAACGCCGAAAGACTGAAAAAGGAGCTCTGCTAGCCGGAGAAAGGAAAGCTCTCCCAATTGAAGGTTTTGACTTAGGAAATTCTCCTTTCGAGTATACACCTGAAGTGGTCGGCGGTAAAAAGATTATTATGACGACGACCAATGGGACCCGGGCGATTCAAGCTGTAGCCAATGCCCAGCATGTTTGGATGGCCTCCTTTTTAAATACGGAGAGCATTGCCCAAGCTATTTTTAAATATCTGGAAAGCAACCAGAATATTGACGGAATTGTGATTATCTGTGCAGGAACCGAAGACCGCTTTGATGTTCCGGATACTCTTTGTGCAGGAATGTTGATAAATAGGCTCGGAAACGCAGCGGAATTAAATGATTTGGGTTTGGCAGCAAGTATGCTTTATAATATGAGTAAGGAAAATATCCTGAAAACTTTACAGGAAACAGAGCAAGGCAGGTATTTACATTCTCTGGGCTTTGACCGGGATGTAACTTTCTGCTCCCAGACCAATATCCTACCAATAGTCCCGATTTTAAGAGACGGAGAAATAGTCTGGGATACAAATGGGGATATAAAAGATTATTAAATGAGAGATTATACATATTAAGGGGTTTATACAAGCAATTGAGGAGAAACGGATGGGCTACTTTACACTCTATTACCAAGAATTAAAAGGAGTGTTCTAAATGCGTACTTTTCAGACGCCAATCGGAGTTTCTTGTCGCCATATCCATCTGTCCGAAGAGCACATAGAAGCTTTATTTGGTGAGGGTTATCGTCTAACAAAAAAGAAAGATTTGAGTCAGCCCGGACAATATGCTTGTGAGGAAACAGTTACCCTAGTGGGCCCAAAAGGAGATATCCCACGAGTTAGGATTTTAGGACCTGCCCGCTCTGAATCTCAGGTTGAATTAGCTTTTACCGATGCCTTTAAGCTGGGCTTGCAAACTCCGGTTAGAGATTCCGGCAATCTGGAGGAATCTCCTGGACTTGAAGTGCAAGTAGGCGATAAAAAGATCACTTTAGACAGAGGAGCAATTGTTGCTTTACGGCATCTTCATCTCAGCGAAGAACAAGCTGCCACCTACGGCTTAAAGGATAAGGATATAGTGAAGGTTCTGGTAGACGGCTGTAGGGGTGGAGTTTTTCATAATGTACTGGTAAGAGTAAAGCCTAATTATACCTTGGATTTTCATATTGATACTGATGAAGCGAATGCCTTTGGAGCTAAAACCGGTGATTGGGCTACGGTAATCATCGAAGATTAGTTGCGGACAACATCAGCACATTCGCACTTTTGCCAAGAGGGGGAAAGATATGAACTTAAAGTACATATGGCTACCGTTTACCATAGTTGTACTTTTGGATCGGATTACCAAACTGCTTATAGTTAATAATATGAGCCTCGGTGAGAGTGTTGAAATAATACAAGGTTTTTTTCACTTAACATATATTTTGAATCCCGGAGCAGCTTTTGGGATTTTGGCCGGACAGCAATGGTTTTTTATAGTTACCGCGATAATAGTATTAGTTTTTATAATCTATTTCCAAAATAAGCTTCCGGCCGACCAGAGACTGCTCCGGGTCTGTATGGGAATGATCGCCGGGGGTGCAATAGGTAATCTTATCGATCGTTTATTCTTAAGTGTAGTTGTAGATTTTTTAGATTTTAAAATCTGGCCTTATATTTTTAATATTGCGGACAGCATGATAGTCGTCGGTGGGCTTTTAATGGTTATTTTAGTTTATAGAATGGATAAAGCCGCCGAGCGGAAGGTAAAGGATGGCTGAGGTAAGTTTGGCAGACCAGGATTTTTGGCAAGAAGAAATTGAACAAGAGGAAATTGAAGTTGAACAGTGGCTTAACGTTAAGGTAGAAGCTGGCTTACGGCTGGATGTGGCGTTGACGGAGGCAACTCAAAAAAGCAGAAGCTTTATTCAAAAGCTTATTGCAGACGAGAGAGTTTTGGTCAATGGTCAGGTTAAAAAAGCCAATTATAAAATTCAACCGGGAGACCAGGTGGAGCTAAACTATCCGGAACTGACAAAACTCGATGTACAGCCGGAAAATATTCCGCTTGATATAGTTTACGAAGACAATGATATATTGGTCGTCAATAAACCCCAGGGGATGGTAGTTCACCCTGCGCCCGGCTCCTGGAGTGGGACCTTGGTCAATGCGCTGCTCTATCATTGCCAAAATTTATCGGGAATTAATGGGGTGATCAGACCCGGAATAGTTCACCGGATAGATAAGGATACGTCCGGTCTGTTAATGGTAGCTAAAAATGACGAAGCGCACCATAATCTTGCCCAGCAGATCAAAAATCATGAGGTGGCTAGAAATTATCGGGCTATTGTTCATGGAAGTTTAGCCGAGCCTTCCGGGACAATCGATGCTCCAATAGGTAGAGATCCGAAGTCCCGAAAAAAAATGGCTGTAGTTTTTAAAAACTCCAAGAAAGCAATTACTCATTATTATGTGCTGAACAGATTTATGAATTTTACGGAGATTAAAGCGGTGTTAGAGACGGGAAGGACTCATCAAATTAGGGTACATATGGCTTATCTAAAACACCCGATTTTGGGAGACCCGCTTTATGGACCGAAAAAGAACCCTTTTGGCCTTCAGGGTCAAGTATTGCACGCAGAATTTTTAGCTTTTAGACATCCAAAAACCGGTCAGCTAATGGAGTTTACAGCTGATTTGCCGGAGACCTTCCGGAAGCTCAAAGAAAAGCTAAAAACTATAGCAAACAATTAATTATAATTAATTATTGACATTTTTAGCTAATTAGCCTAGACTAGGATTAACTTAGGAAAAAAGCCTTTAAGGTTTGTCCCGTGAGACAAGCAAGGCAGATATAGGTTATACAGACGTGTATGACTGTCTGCATGCTTGCAGCCAGTTTTTTTATGGATTGCTTAGCGACCATCCGGTTATACTGTAGGGGAAGGTGATTTGGTATGGAAAGTAAGACCAAAAATAAAATTATGGACCAAGATGGGATTCGCAGGGCCATAAGTAGGATATCCCATGAAATTTTAGAAAAAAATAAAGGAACCAATAACCTAGTACTCATAGGAATAAGAACCAGAGGAGTGCCCCTAGCCGAGAGGATCCAGCAAAGGATCTTAGAATTTGAAAATGTTCAGTTGCCTTTGGGTTTACTGGATATTACCCTTTACCGTGACGATTTGAGTACCATCGATGTTCAGCCAGTACTTCATGAAACCAGGGTTCCGTTCAGCATTGAAGGCAAGGTAGTTATTTTGATAGATGATGTTCTATTCACCGGCAGAACAGTGCGTGCGGCACTGGATGCGTTGATTGACCTTGGTAGACCGCAGAAGATTCAACTCGCTGTTCTTATTGACAGAGGACACAGGGAATTACCTATTCGAGCCGATTTTGTCGGTAAGAATGTGCCTACTTCGAGCAGAGAAATCATTTCTGTATGCCTGGAAGAAACGGACGGTAGAGATGAAGTTCTGCTTTTGGAAAAAATATAATTGTCTAAATTTTTCTATAATAATATATAGCCCTTTAAAGTTATCCCGTGAGGTAACGAAGGGTAGAAGAATTGAGATGCCTACTCGGTTCCTCCTGCCTTTTAAAGGGCGCTTAAACGCACTTTAGAGGACAGGAGGTTTTTAAATTGTAGGTGCATAATATTTATCTCTTTGTTTATCTCTAAATCAAGCTGGACTTACTAGAACGCCATATTTAATAGCGGGAGGTTCTTTTTCATGAAATGGAAACATAAGGACTTACTTGACCTTGATGTTTTACAAGCCGAAGAGATTGAGCATATTTTGCATACGGCTGGTCCAATGAAAGAAATACTGCAGCGCCCAATTAAAAAACTTCCAACTTTACGGGGCAAATCGGTTGTTTTATTATTCTACGAATCGAGCACCCGAACCAGAACTTCATTTGAAACAGCTGCTAAAATTTTGGGCGCGGATACCACAAATTTTTCAGTTACTCAAAGTAGCGTAAACAAGGGAGAAAGTTTGCTTGATACGGCTCGGACTTTGCAAGCAATGAATGTTGATTTGGTAATTGTACGCCATGCGAGTTCCGGAGCGGCAGACTTTTTAGCCCAAGAGCTTCGAGCTGGAGTTATTAACGGTGGAGACGGCCAGCATGCTCATCCGACTCAAGCTTTGTTGGACCTTTTTACCCTCAAAGAAAAATTGGGTGGTTTTCAAGGTAAAAAAATCGTAATTGTCGGTGATGTTCTTCATTCGCGCGTTGCTAGGAGCAATGTGCTCGGCCTGAAAAAACTCGGTGCTGAGGTTGTGTTGGTTGGCCCACCGACTCTTTTACCGGCGGAGATGAATTATCTCGGAGTTAAGATATCTTATGATTTAGATGCGGAATTGCCGGGAGCCGATGCAGTAATGGCCTTACGTCTGCAATTGGAGAGACAGCAGAATGGTTTATTTCCTTCTATTCGAGAGTACGCCAAGCTTTATGGACTAAACCTGGAGAGAATTAGAAAAACCGGCAAGCAGACAGTTGTGATGCATCCCGGGCCAATGAATCGCGGGATAGAGATCGCCAGTGATTTGGCCGAAAGCCCGCTATCCGTAATAGATGAACAAGTTACTAATGGAGTAGCTGTCAGAATGGCCTTAATCTATCTGTTAATAGGGGGGGCAAGTAGTGATGTGGCTTAGACAAGCTTTTGTCGTTGATCCTAGCCAAAACTTAGCCGTTGAGCGGGATATTGTGCTTAAAGACGGAGTGATAATCGAAATTGCGCAGAATCTTCAACCAGAAGATGTCAGGGCTGTTTTGGGACTCTCAAATTCGGAACAGATTCCGCAAGTTAATGCAGCGGGTAAATACTTGTTTCCCGGCTTGGTTGATGCTCATGTTCATTTGCGGGAGCCCGGGCAGGAGGACAAAGAAGATATCCGCAGCGGGTCACGGGCTGCGGTCCGCGGAGGATTTACTTCGATTTTAGCGATGGCTAACACTAAACCCGTCATTGACCAGAGAGCTTTAGTTGAGTTCGTTCGTATTCAAGGTCAAAGAGCCGGTTTTGCCAAAGTATATCCGGTGGCTGCGGTGACCAAAGGTTTTAAAGGAACGGAACTGGTCGAAATGATGGATTTGTTCGAAGGTGGAGCAGTGGCTTTTTCCGACGATGGTCAAGGAATTCAAAATTCCGAAATTATGAGATTGGCCTTAGAGTACGCTAAACTTACCGCTTGCCCAATCATTGCCCATTGTGAGGATAATAATCTCGCCGGGCAGGGAGTAATGCGGCGCGGGGAAGCCAGTGCTAGACTGGGTTTAAGGGGCATTCCGGCGAGTGCTGAAAGCGTAATGGTGGCTAGGGATGTGTTGTTGGCCGGAGAAACCGAAGGCAAATTGCATATTGCCCATGTATCAACTAAGGAGAGTGTGCAAATTATAAAAAAAGCTAAAAAACTTGGAATTGATGTCACGGCTGAAGTAAATCCTCACCATTTGCTTTTTACAGATGAAGATATCAGCTTAACTGCGACAGCATATAAAGTTAATCCTCCTTTGCCCACCCGAGCCGATCAGGAGGCCTTAATCGAAGGTCTGCTCGATGGGACAATCGATATGCTGGCAACTGACCACGCACCGCACACCTGGGAGGATAAAGCGAAGCCTTTTGCAGAAGTACCCTTTGGTATAAATGCCTTGGAAACGGCCTTAGCTGCAGTTTGGCAAGGTTTAGTCGCCAAAGGCAAGTTAAGTATACAAAAGTTGGTGGAGCTCTGGTCTTTAAAGCCGGCTCAACGTTTCGGACTGCCGGCAGGAATGCTTAAAATCGGAGCGCCAGCCGATATGGTTCTGTTTGATCCAGACTACAAAGAAGAAATTTCTGCTGCCAATTTGGAGTCGAAAAGTCTGAATACTCCTTTTTTAGGCAAAGAAATGCAGGGTTTTCCGGTAATGGTCTGGGTGGACGGAAAGCTTTTGCTGGAAAATCGCCAAATAATTGATGTAAAAAATTAAGAGGGGTAATTGCTAATGTATCTGAAAGTAAGAGTAATAGAAAACAGATTTGTCGGTCACCCTTCCCAAAAGATTTATAGACTTGTGTTAAGCGGACAATTAGCGCTAAAGGCCAAACCGGGACAATTTATCCATCTCAGGGTAGCCGAAAGCCATGATCCTTTACTTCGCAGACCGTTAAGTATTGCCGGGATTGATCGAGAACAAGAAACAATAACAATATATTACCGGCTGATGGGTAAAGGAACGGAGGCTTTAAGTCAGATCCGAGAAAATGACTACATTAGTGTAATCGGCCCGCTCGGTACTAGCTTTACCCTAGCTCAGAAGGGCGAAATCCTACTTATTGCCGGTGGAATAGGGATATTCCCTCTGTTTTCTTTGCTGGAAGCCATTGATCGCACCAAAGTCCAGGTTAAGCTGTTTTGGGGCGGTGAACACAAGTTATTTTTGGAAAGCGCCGGTCTAAATTATTTACAAAAATTAGGTATAGACTATGAACTGGCTACAATGGACGGTAGTCTGGGACATAAGGGTTTGGTCACCGATTTGTTGCAAGGGTATTTAGAAAAGCGTGCTCTAAATTCCAACCCCGCTTTACAATCCAACAGGGGCCTAGCCCCATTAAGTGCTGCTGCATGTGGTCCTAAAGGAATGCTTCAAGCGGTGGTTAACCTTTGTAAGCAGCACGAAATTCCGGTAGAAGTATCGTTGGAAGAACGAATGGCCTGCGGAGTCGGTGCTTGTCTGGGTTGTGTATGTACAGTCCGAGAAGAAGGCGGGATTCTTAGGCGTAAGAGAGTCTGTAAAGAAGGCCCGATTTTTGCCGGTGAGGAGGTAGTTTGGGATGACGAAATCTGAGCAATCAACTAAGCAAAATAAGGTCTGCTTAGAGACAAAACTAAACGGCTTGACACTTCGCAACCCGGTGCTTACCGCTTCGGGAACCTATGGCTTTGGGGAAGAGTACGCACCATATTGTTCAGTGGCTCAGCTTGGAGCAATTACGGTAAAAGGGATTACTCCTTTACCCCGTTTAGGAAATCCTGTCCCGCGCCTTGCGGAAACTCCGGCCGGTTTGCTAAATGCCGTGGGTTTAGAGAATCCGGGCCTGGAAGATTTCCGAAAAAACTATCTACCCAAGCTTGCTGCTTTGGATACGGCTGTAATTGTTAATATTTCCGGCTTTTCCCTTGAGGACTATGCGCTACTTGCCGGTACTCTGGACGAAGCTTCTGCTGAATACGGTAACTGTATAAAGGCTTTAGAAGTAAATATTTCCTGTCCGAATATTCAAGACGGCGGAATGGCTTTTGGCACCGATCCGCAGAGCGCTGAGCAGGTTATAGCACTTGTACGGAAGAATACTAAATTGCCTATTATCGCCAAACTTACTCCGAATGTTACAGATATTACGGAGATAGCTAAAGCGGTGGAAAGTGGCGGAGCCAATATTATCTCTCTGATTAATACCCTATTGGGCATGAGCATAGATATTTCCACCCAAAGACCGGTGTTGGCCAACAAATTTGGGGGGCTGTCCGGTCCGGCTATCAAACCCGTCGCTTTACGAATGGTTTATCAGGTTTTTGAAGCGGTTAACATTCCGCTGATTGGTATGGGCGGCATTAGCACTTGGCAGGATGCGGTCGAGTTTATGCTAGCCGGAGCAAGCGCAGTGAGCATCGGGACCGCCAATTTTGTCAATCCTTTGGCTCCACTGGATGTTCTACACGGCCTGGTTGATTATTGTGAACAAAGAGGCTATAAAGCCAGTAGGGAGCTTGTAGGCTTGGCCCACTAATCTGTGCCATTATTACGGAGCTTTTTTGTATTTGATTTCTATATTTATTTTTACTTTTATTTGAGAAAAGGGGATTGCCGTGGCTAAATATTCGGATAAAAAAGAGTTATTGCGCAAAGTTATTGTGGCTTTAGATGTTGATTCGAAGCAAAGGGCTTTGGATTTAGGGCAGGCTTTAGCCGGCAGCGGTTGCTGGGTAAAGGTCGGGCTTGAACTCTATGCTTTAACGGGTTTAAGCTTAATAGAAGAGTTTAAACAAATGGGATTTAAGATCTTTCTCGACTTGAAATTGCACGATATTCCGAACACGGTGGAGAGGACGCTAAAGCTTTTAGTCCGGTCCGGAGTTGACATGGTCAATGTTCACTGTAGCGGCGGCTATGAAATGCTGGCCAGGGCGGCTGAAGTTTGTCATCAGGCTGAAAAGACTATCATTGGAGTGACCGTTCTTACCAGTCTTGGTTCCGAAGATTTAATTACAATTGGAATGGACGGTAATGCTGAACAGCAAGCTTTAAGGCTCGCCAAGCTCGCCCAAAAAGCCGGCTTGGACGGAGTGGTGGCTTCAGCTCAAGAAGCGCCAATCTTGCGCCAGGAATGCGGTCCAGACTTTTTATTAGTAACCCCGGGTATCCGTCCGGCTTGGAGTGCTAAGGACGATCAGGTTAGGGTACTCACTCCCCGTAAAGCTTTGGATGCGGGAAGTTCGTATCTGGTGGTGGGTAGACCGATAACTATGGCCGCTAATCCTAGAGAAGCTTTAGAAAATCTTTGGGATTAATACCTGGCTCTTTATACTTCCTTTAACCTATTTTTTCAGGTAAAATAATAATATTATCCAACAAATATTGTTCAAATAATACTAGTCAATAGATTTACCTGCTTTTAAGACTGGGAGTTTAGCATAATGAGGTTATTTATTGCTCTGAATTTTGACGAAAATATAAAAACCGAACTAGGGGAAATTAGCCGGGATTTTCAGCAATACACTTGCCAAGGTAACTTTACCCGTCCAGAAAACTTTCATTTGACTTTGGTTTTTCTCGGGGAAGTGGCTCCGGCGCGGCTGGAGGACATAAAGCAGGCCATGGCGGAAGTGGCGGTTAAACCTTTTTTGCTTAAAATGGACGGCCTGGGCTGTTTTAAACGCAGAAGTGGAGATATATACTGGGTCGGAGTGGAGAAAAGTAAACCATTGCTAGAGCTTTACCGCCAGTTAGTCGATATTCTTATTGAAAAAGGCTTTGCGCTGGAAAAACGCAAGTTTAAGCCCCACCTTACACTTGGCAGACAAATAAAACTTGCTGAGGGCTTAAAACTGGAATCATTGCCGGTGGCAGCTAAACCGTTAAGTCAAAGGATTTCTAAAATTAGTTTGATGTTATCCGAGAGGATTGACGGTCGCCTGACTTATACTGAATTGCATGCTAAATACTTATAAGAGGGTATAGACCGGGCGAGTATAGATGGTGCAAATAAGTAAAAGGTGGATATAAAAAATGGAAAAACAGGAAATTTTACAAGTGTTTAAGGATACGGGAGCTCTTTTAGAAGGGCATTTCTTACTTACTTCCGGGAAGCATAGTTCCCAGTATATGCAATGTGCGCAAGTTTTACAGTACCCCCGGATTGCTGGGAGGTTCGGAGCGGAATTAGCTCGGAAATTTGAGTATTTACAGATTGAGACTGTGATTGGCCCCGCTATGGGCGGGATCATCGTAGCTCATGAAGTGGCCAGGGCTTTAGGGGTTAAAAGTATTTTTGCCGAGAGACAGGGTGGTGAAATGACTCTACGTCGTGGCTTTAAGCTTAGCGCCGGAGAAAAAGTTTTAGTGGTCGAGGATGTTGTTACAACTGGCGGTTCGGTAAAAGAAGTACTGAATATTGTACGGGAAGCCGGGGCTGTGCCGGTCGGCGTAGGTGTAATTGTTGACCGCAGTGGCGGCCAGGCAGATTTCGGGGGTTTACCCTTTCACAGCCTAGTTCAGGTAAATATTGAAGCTTACGAACCGGATAATTGTCCGCTTTGTGCGAAAGGTCTGCCTTGGGAAAAACCGGGTAGTAGAGAGAGCAAATAGTTTGAACGGCGGGGATAGATCGATCATGAATAAAAATAGAAGGTATGCAATCATTACCATACTTGTTTCCAATGCTATCCTAATTTCTTTATTGGAGTCTTTAATACCGATTCCAATTCCCGTACCCGGTGTTAAACTTGGTTTGGCTAATATTATCACTTTGATTGCTATAGCCTTCTTATCTCTAAAAGATGTTTTGCTTATTGTTATCATCCGCTGTGTGGTCGTAGCCCTTTTGACCAGAGGGGTAATGATGCTGGCCTTCAGCCTTAGCGGAGGGCTTTTGAGCGCTTTAGGCATGTTCTTAATCTATCGAAGCATGTCTAAATATTTTAGTATTAAAGGAATTAGTGTAATAGGAGCGATCCTTCATAATACGGCTCAACTCACAATTGCTTCGCTAATTTTAGGAGGATTAGTGGTATTATACTATCTGCCGGTGTTATTGCTATCGGCCGTTGTAACCGGCTTTATTACAGGAAGTATTAGCGAAGTCGCTATTAGTGAATTGCGCAAAAAAGATTTCTTTAAAGAGCAAGTAAAAGCGGAGGATATAGATGAACCTTAAAGCCCCAGAACAAAATTTGCTCGCTAAGCTTGATGCGGGAGTGAAACTAATATTGGCTATTGTACTCTCAATCATCCCGTTTTTTTGCCAAAAACCAAGCAGTTTTTTTGTTCTTGTGCTTTTTTTAGGTTTTCTTACTATTTTAGCGAGAGTTAATTTGCGTACTTTACGCAACAGCCTTTTGTCCTATGGTATTATTGTGATTTTCCCCTATCTTTTCGGTTTTCTGGTCAGTTGGTTGTCTACTCGCTATTCGGCCAATGCGTTGTTTGTTTACGAGCAAGGCTTTTCCGCAATGGCCTTAAGATTATTCAAGTTGTTTTTGTTTTGGTATGTCGGGACTCTTTATTTGCACTCAACACCTCTGAACTCTTTGGTCGGGGTATTGGATAAATGCCTATATCCGTTAAAAAAACTGGGTTTGCCGATAGCTGACTACTTGAAAGTCCTAATGTGTGTGCTCGAAACTCTGAAGAAATCCGGTTCGGAAGTGAGAAAAAAATTCCAAGAAAAAAAAGCCTCCTTAAGCGGAGACCACAAATCCTTGTTTATGTTAAATATTAAGGGAATTGCTCAAACCATTGTTTCCTTTCTCGTCGATTCTTTTCAAAACCTAGACCAAATCCAAGAAGATCTTAGTAAGATCGAGGCCGAAGATTTATATAGCTATAAACTAAAAGTATCCAAGCCTGAAATAATGGCGATAGGCTGCTTTCTGGCAATTAATCTTGGCCTTTATGTAATTGAAGCCGGTCACTGGCTTTAGTTTGAATCTTAGAAAGGAAATGTTAAACCTTAAATCATATCTTGAGTGCTGCTTCCTGGAAAGATTCAGCCAAAGTTGGATGGGCATGGATCATGTTTGCTATATCAACCGTGGACATTTGTTTCTGCACAGCTAAAGCAGCTTCATGGATAAGGTCGCTGGCGTGCGGCCCGAGGATGTGGACGCCGAGAATTTTTTGATCGTCCTTTTGTGCAAGCACTTTAACCAGGCCTTCACCTTCACCAAGGGTGAGGGCTTTGCCATTTGCCCCAAACAGCGCTTTGCTGACTACGTAAGGAATATCTTGTTGCTTAATTTCTTGTTCAGTCAGGCCAACTGAGGCTACTTCCGGAAAGGAAAAGACGCAAGAAGGCACAACAGAACTAACTTTGGCTCGAGGTGAGCCGTAAAGATTTTCAGCCACTACAACTCCTTGGTAAGAAGCGACGTGAGCTAGCATTTGCCCGCCAATAACATCCCCAATGGCATAAATTCCGGGAACTGAAGTGGCATAGTTTTCGTCCACTTTAATTCCCTGTTTCGTGTACTTCACACCTAGCTCTTCTAAGCCAAGGCCTGTGGTATTGGGAATGCGGCCGGTAGCGACCAAGACCAAATCCGCAGGGTGGGATTGGTCTTTATCTTTCTTGTCTTTGGCTAAGACGGTAAGAGCATCTGTTTCGCTAGCATCTGTTTCGCGGACTATTTCGGTTACCTTAACTGCTGTTTCTATCTTAAGACCCTTTTTCTTAAGCAGTGGAGTCAGTCTTTTACTTATTTCTTCGTCCATCAGTGGAAGGATGCGGGGAAGGAATTCTAAAACGGTCACTTGGCTGCCGAAGGCTTGAAAGATAGAGGCAAATTCAATTCCTATCACCCCTCCGCCTATTATGACCAATCTTTCAGGTATTTTTTCTATGTCCAGAATTTCTTCGCTGGTCGTAACTCCCGGCAAATCTGCTCCGGAAATTGGAGGGATTGAGGATAGGGAGCCGGTTGCGAGCAAAATGTGTTTAGCTTGAATATCCTGAACCTTACCGGACTCTTCAATCACCTGAACTTGATTAGGACTGATTAAGCGTCCTTGCCCTTTAATAAACTCTACTTTTTGATTTTTTAATAAGAGATGAATTCCGGAATGCAGGCGCTCGATAATTTCCTTTTTCCTGGCCTGCACTTTTTCCATCTTTAGAGCATAACCACTTAATTCCAGCCCGAAATCGGCTGCTTTCTCTAAGGTATTCATTACTTCGGCATTCTTATAAAAAGCCTTGGTCGGAATGCAGCCTCGGTGTAAACAGGTGCCGCCTACTTTATCTTGTTCAATCAGCAAGACCTTAGCACCGAGCTCGGCAGCGCGTAACGCGGCTGTATAACCTCCCGGCCCTCCGCCAAGAATAATTAGATCTTTCTGCATAGTTTATCCTTCCTTGAGTTTAATCATTGGTATATGTGAGTTTATCCATCGGTATCTGTCGGTCGCCAGCGTAGAACAGGATTCCGGGCGGCTGTTACCTCATCTAACCGTTGGACTGGAGTATTATGCGGAGCTGAACGAACCAGTTCCGGGTTGGTTTGTATTTCTTCGGCTATAGCATAAAGAGTTTGGATGAATTTATCCATGGTTTCTTTGTTTTCCGTTTCAGTGGGTTCAATCATCAGGGCTTCGGGGACGATTAATGGAAAATACATGGTTGGCGGATGATAACCGTAGTCCAAAAGGCGTTTAGCGATGTCCAACACCGTAACATTTTGGTCATGGTATTTAGTCCCCGAAAAGACGCATTCATGCATACATAGGCGGTCATAAGGCAGTGAGAACAATGGTTTTAGTTTATGCAGCATATAGTTGGCATTTAAAACAGCATTTTCGGCCACTTCTCTAAGCCCCTTGGCGCCTTGGCTTAAAACATAAGCATAAGCTTTGACTAAAACACCAAAATTACCATAGAATGACCTGACCCGGCCGATTGAAAGCGGGCGGTCATAATCCAGAAAATATTTAGCGTCTTTATATTCCACCAATGGTTTTGGCAAGAAGGGTATGAGGTCTTTTTTTACTCCTACCGGACCGGAACCGGGTCCGCCACCGCCGTGAGGTGTGGAAAAGGTTTTATGCAAATTCAGATGAACCACATCGAAACCCATATCACCTGGACGGGCTATTCCGAGTATGGCATTGGCATTGGCGCCGTCATAATATAGGAGCCCACCGGCCTTATGAATAATCTCGGCAATTGCGGTGATGTTTTCCTCAAACAGACCGAGAGTA
>JAAYSI010000086.1 GCA_012524045.1 Peptococcaceae bacterium
AACCCGAAGCATACTGCAGCGCTATGTAAGTATTACGCTTACAGCAGCGAGGACCATTAATTTTAGCCATTTCTAGCAGGCTCTCCGCCGTGCCAAGATTAACCAATGACCAAGTTTCTATCGAATAAGGCGTAGTAGCAGTCAGCACACTGGCGAAAATGCCGATACCGACAGCCGCACCGCAAGCGCCATACAGTCCGCAAAAAGCTTTCAGGACATTTTTTGAGCGGCTCTGAGCTTCTTCCAAAAGCTTAGCCAAATCATCTACAGGCCGACCTTGTATCCTACAGGCTGCCGTGAGCAGTACCGCCGGCACTAAAAAATGGTGTTCCGGGCAATGCATTGGAAAATTCGAATTTTCCATTAAATTCTCCGCCATCACCAGTGGAGTCTTAGCCGGAGATTCCTGGTAGTATGCCAGACATTGGGTTGTGATATAGTCATATAAATCGAAATTATTTGGTACTCCCATTGTAAATATCTTCCTCCAATCTGTTCGTAATTAGATCTAGTGTTATAATTGTCTTACCTCATTTGTGGCTATTTTTAGCGTAAAACAAATATTTTTTCGAAATTTGTCTTACGCAATATTTTTAATGCACATTCTGTGCCAAGAGAATTTCATTTTTGTAATAATAAAAAAAACCCTGGTTTAACAGGGTTTTGGTTAATTTCCATTATTTGATAACAGTTTAAAAACTAGGTTATTTTATTGTTTTGATACACTTTTTTTCATTTTGCAAATTTTTATTAGGTAACTAAATTGTTATACGTCTTCCATATTTTCAGCAAATACTTGTTTGAATACCTGTACAGCTCGTTCAGGATCAACGGGCAGGCCTTGTTCTTGAAGGGCCTCGCCAATCAATTGAAGAGCTCGGCAAAGGGAGTCGTTGGTAACATTGCCCATATGACCGATTCTAAAGCCTTTACCGGCTAAAGGTCCAAGGTGAGCAGCTACGATCAGACCTTTTTGAGCAAGGAAAGTCCTAAATTTCTGGTCATCGACACCTTCGGGATAAAGAATACAGCTAAGTGTCGGGGCGGCAATCTCTTCCCGGGAAAGAATACTCATGCCGTAAGTAACTATAGCGGCGCGGATCGCTTTACCAATGGCATTATGCCGGCGGTAGCGTGTTTTAAAACCTTCTTTTTCAATAATTTTCATTGCTCTATGGTAAGCGTAGATCATATTTATTGGATGAGTTGCAAAATATTTAAATGGCTCCTTCATAATATGGATCCAGTTATTGATATCCGCATAATAGCAATGCACTTTGTCCATCTGGCTGCGAGTTTCCAGAGCTTTGGGGCCAAAGGCCACTATCGCTAAGCCAGGTGGTACGCCAATCGCTTTCTGGGAAGCGGTTAAAACCACGTCGATGGTATATCCAGCAGCTCCGTATTCTTTACCCATATCCTCTTCGATGGCGGCACTTGCACATACTCCATCTAAGATAAACAGAGCCCCGTACTTTTTAACAATTGGAACCAGTTCGTCAAGATTGGATTTAACCCCGGTAGAAGTATCGACATGAGTCACCGTAACAGCCTTAAAACCGCCTTCGCGTAATTTCTGCTCAATTAGCTCTGTGCTTACCTGCTTACCCCATTCAGCGGACAAAGCTTCGACCTGAATCCCTAGAGCATTAGCTACTCCAATAAATCTGTCTCCAAAATAGCCGTGGCTTACCACTAAAAGCTTTTCTCCTGGCGCCACGGTATTAACCAAAGCCATCTCCATCGATAGGGTACCGGAGCCGGCGACAACAAATACTTCTCCGTCCGTATTAAACATCTTCCTGGTTATATCCAGTGCTTCACTGAAAATCTTGGCAAAACGCAGATCAGTATGAGACATGGTTTCTTGGGCCAGAGCCTCATATATTTCATCCACTACCGGTGTAGGACCGGGAATGAGAAGCATTTCTTTATTAGGCATAACAAATATCCTCCTTGCAGATAGGCAACTAAAAGATTATTCTTAATATATTCGGTAATTATAGCATAATTTACACCTTTTAACAAAATTTTACCACCGAAATTTTTACAATACAATATTGAATTATTAAGCTTTAGTATATCTCCGGAAAGGGGTTAGGAATGTTGGTAACCATACCAATTGTCTACGAAGACAATCATTTATTGGTGGTTGAAAAACCTCCCAATATCTTATGCCAAGGGGACAGGACTAAGGATTTAGATATGCTGACCCTGCTCAAAAGAGATCTTAAGATTCGCTATAATAAGCCGGGAAACGTTTATTTAGGCCTTGTTCACCGTTTAGACCGGCCAGTTGGCGGGGTCATGGTATTTGCCAAAACATCTAAAGCAGCAGCGAGGCTTTCAGAACAAATAAGAAATATGGAGCTCTTAAAAACTTACCTAGCTATAGTTCACGGACGACCTTCCAAAGAAAAAAACACCCTTGTCCACTATTTGCTTAAAGACAATAGAACAAACAGAGTGTCAATAGTTAATAAAGAAATAGCAGGAGCAAAAAAGGCCATTCTCGATTATAATGTTGTGAACACTCGGAAAGGCCTTAGCCTGGTGGAAATCAATTTACGGACCGGTAGACCTCATCAAATTCGGGTGCAATTTGCCAGCCTGGGGCACCCTTTACTCGGGGACTATCGTTATGGCCCTAGATTAAAAAGAAAAAAAGTAGACCAAAAGGTGCCCCTCGGGCTTTGGTCTTATAAATTATCCTGTCTGCATCCTATAACTAAAGAAAGGCTCAATTTCCACAGTCTTCCCGCTAAATGCGAGCCCTGGAAAATATTTATGCCGGATCTTATTAACTTGACTTAAAACTCAGCGAATTTAACTGTCCTGGGGAAAGGTATAACATCTCTAATGTTGGAGATTCCACTTATATACATAAGCAAGCGTTCAAAGCCCAAGCCAAAGCCGGCATGTTTCACTCCGCCATACTTGCGCAGTTCAAGATACCACCAATAATCCTTTTCATCCATCCCTAATTCTCTAAGCCTCTGGCTCAACAATTCAAGCCTTTCCTCTCTTTGGCTGCCACCAATAATTTCCCCGACTCCCGGAACCAAAAGATCCATTGCCGCTACAGTTTTCCCGTCATCATTTTGCCTCATATAAAAAGCTTTAACGTCTTTTGGATAATTCGTAACAAAAACAGGTTTACCCAGAACCTTTTCTGTTAAATACCTTTCATGTTCTGTCTGCAGGTCAAGTCCCCACTCAACAGGGTATTCAAAATTCTGTCCCGATTTTTTCAATATCTCGATCGCTTCTGTATATGTTAAATGCTCAAAATCAGACTGTACAATCTTCTCTAAACGTTCGAGCAAACCCTTATCGATAAATTTATTGAAGAATTCCATTTCGAGGGGACAGTGTTCTAAGGCATAATTGACCAGATATTTTAGCATGTCTTCGGCTAATTTCATATTATCTTCCAGATCAGCAAAAGCAATTTCCGGTTCAATCATCCAAAACTCAGCTGCATGTCTGGATGTATTAGAATTTTCCGCCCGAAAAGTTGGCCCGAAAGTATAAACATTTTTAAAAGCCAGGCTAAAACACTCTACATTTAATTGTCCGCTCACCGTCAAGAAAGTTTCCTTACCGAAGAAATCCTGCCTATAATCAATGTTTCCCTGTTCATCACGCGCCAGATTGTTCGTTTTCAACGTAGTAACCCTGAACATCTCTCCGGCTCCCTCGGCATCACTCCCGGTTATAATCGGGGTATGCACATAAATAAAGCCCCTGTGCTGAAAAAACTGATGAATAGCCCAAGCTAGCCCAGACCTTAAGCGGAATACCGCTGAGTGCGTATTGGTCCGCGGGCGCAGGTGAGCAATAGTCCTTAGAAATTCCAAAGTATGCCTTTTCTTCTGTAATGGATAATCTGCAGGACAAGCATTTTCAATCTCAATAGAACTGGCCTTAATCTCAAAGGGTTGATTTGCTCCGGGGGAATCAACCAATAAACCTTCGACGCTTAAGGCCGAACCAACACCCAATTTGCTAACCTCACTGAAATTAGCAAGATTTTGCTCAAAAACAATCTGCAGATTGCGAAAATAACTTCCGTCATTTAGCTCGATAAAGCCAAACTCTTTGGAAACCCTTACGGTTCGAACCCAACCTTCAACCTTTAAGTGTTGTCCCTTATACAGCTCGCCTGAGTTGAAAATTTCTTTGACAGCTACTTTTTTCATTTCTCTCCATTCCTTTCTGGATTATCCTGTTCCTTGCGCGCCTCTCGGTATTCATCTACTGCTATTTTCCACTGTCTCCTGGCCAAATTAACATATTTGGTATATCTGCTTCTAGTTTCATGCTCCGTTACCTTGGCAAAAAATTGTACAGCTTCATTATATTTTCCTAGTTTATGGTTGATCGCTCCGACCAGGTAGAGAATCTGGATCTCCGGTACTTTTTCCTCGTCATAATCCGAATTAATATAGGCCTGTTCAAATTCACTGGCCGCTAACTCCATAAACCGTCTTTCTTCGGCAACCTCTTCCATTCCTCTGTAAAGCCATGCCAATCTATGGCATAGCTTTGCCAAAACTAAATGTCTTTCTCGAACCAGTTGCCCGGAATAAATCGCTAATTTATAAGTGTTCACCGCCTGCGAAAAATCACGTTCTTGACCATAGTCGACCGTCTTTTCCATTTTGGCCGAAAGTTCTTCCCTAACTCTTTGCTTCGAGGTTTGACTGATATTAGTCGAAAAGTCTTCAGAAAAAGCGAAGCCACATTCCGGGCAAACCGCTACATAATAAAACAATGGATTATTCGAGTCACCCTTAGCAAATACTGGTCCAAAATCACTGTCCGTTCGTATAGGCTTAACGAAACGCGATCTTAATTTCTTGCTGACAAAATTATGGTCGCAAACTGGACAGGTAAACTTTTTATCGTAAAGGGGGCTCAAATTAGCCACATTCAATCTCTTTCTCATTTTTTCTCCATTTTCCTTTATTATTATTTCTATCCTTTTCTAATTATTATCTATATGGGACAAAGTTATTTGTCAAGATATTTGCTAGCTTTGCACCAACAAAATGTTAATTCCTCCAAATTATTACAATTTGTAGCAAAACATCCCATATATTTTATTGCTAACCTAGTATTTTAAAATCCAAAAATTTAGCTATCTTCAAAATGCTTGTTTTATCGGGTTTTTCAGCCTACTAATTCTTAATTTTTTTACCTTTCGTTGACAAGCTTCAACATTTTCCATGCTTCTATTATTGTATACTTATTGATAATGTGAAATATTCATGTAGGAGGAGTAAATTTGCAGCCTGTTATTATGGTGATTGATGATGACAACACAATTACCGAACTTTTGGCAACAGTTATAGAAAAATATGGCTTTACTCCAATAACCGCTTCAAATGGGAGAGCAGCGTTAGATATTCTAGACCAAATTCCTCCACCGGTTTTGATTATTACTGACTATTCGATGCCGCTGTTAAACGGGCGAGAGTTAATATTAGCCCTCTCTTTAAAGCCTGGTTATGAACAAATACCTGTAGTAATGATAACCGGCTCCTCTGCCCAAGATTTACAATTACCCAATACCTGCAACTTCGAAGGTGTTATTTTAAAACCTTTTGACCTAGCCACTATCGCAGGTATTATTATGAAGTATACAGGCGGAGATAAAAGCTATCATTTGGCCTGAAAATCTTTTTCCGGCCTTGAAGCAAGATAGACTCCGCCAATTATTATTAGAGCAGAGATTATTTTTAAATAACTTAGTTGCTCTTTTAAAATCAGCACTGCCAGCAAGATAGTCGATACGGGTACCAAATTAATAAACATAGCTGTTTTGGAGGCTCCGATAATATTAATGGAATTCAGCTGAATATAATATCCTATGACCGAGGCGAAGATGGACATATAAAGAATCTCTAGCCAAACCCGCCGCTCTGCCTGCAAGATTGCCGGCAGCGGATTCTCTAACCCTATACTTAGAATCCCGCTTAGAACGGTGCAGATTAAGAAAGTATAAGCTGTTGCCGTCAATGGTGATATCTGATATTTTGACATGTATTTACGACTTAACAACATATAAGTCGAAAAACAAAGAACAGCCAAGGACATATAGATGTCCCCTACATTAAAAACCATATTACCAATAATCTCCGGGTCTAGATTTGTCAAGACACAAAATACTCCAAACAGAGATATCGCAATGCCAATTATCCTAGACGGAATAACTTTTTCTTTAAAGAATAAAACTGCCAGAATAGCCGTAACAGCCGGGTTGGTAGCCCCTATAAGGGAAGAATTAATAGCTGTGGTATATCTCAGCGCTAAAAAGAAAAAGAAATGATAACCCAAAGTCCCAATAACCCCCATTACAAACAGTGGGGGTATTTGCCTTTTCTCAGGAATTAATTTTTCCGGTTCTTTCATTTTTAACAGCAGAAAAATTATAGGCAGGGTAAACAAAAACCTAAGAAAAGTAAGGGTAAGAGGTAAGAAGCTAGCGGCTGCCATTTTACCCGCAATAAATGCTCCGGCCCAAAATATAGTGGCCAACACCATTGAAATATATACGTATTTGCTTGAACTACTAACCATTTTATCTGTCTCTCTTAAGTTTTTTTAGAGCAGTGCTATTTCCCATGCTATTCCGTAAGAATTCTTATTCCGCAAAAAGTTGCATACTTTTTACTTATTTTATTAATTGAAATGGTCCTCTGTTCTATGCTAGAATCAAAGCTAAATTGATTATTAATTACAAGTATAACAAGGCTTTAAGGAGATGGAAATGCAAGAAAAACATTTTATTAAATATCTCGCCCCCAGTTGGTTTGCTGTCATAATGGGTACCGGCGGTTTGGCCAATATCCTGTATTCAAGGCAGGGCTGCTTACCGTTTGCTGAAAAATGCGGTCTAATGTTGGCAGTGTTCGCTCTTGTTCTTTACTTTCTGGTATTGGTACCCTGGACTCTCCGCTG
>JAAYSI010000087.1 GCA_012524045.1 Peptococcaceae bacterium
AGAGGACTCCACACCAGAGGAGGAAATTATCAGTGTTCTGGAAAAAGATGCGATAGGAGAATTAGCCAATATCTCTATGGGTACGGCTGCAACCACCTTATCGCAATTGGTCGGCAAAAGGGTAGAAATAACCACACCGAAAGTTGACCTAGCAACCGTTCGTCAAATAGTTGATGATTATCCGGTACCCTATTTACTGGTTGATGTTCGCTATAAAAGGGGTATAAAAGGTTCTAATATGTTGGTTTTGTCCAGAGAAGACGGTTCGGTCATCGTCGATTTGATGATGGGTGGTACGGGGACCAATCGGACTACCAGCCTGTCTGAGATACAGATCAGCGGCATCTCCGAAGCCATGAACCAGATGATGGGTTCGGCGGCAACCTCCATGTCTACTGTGTTCAGTTCAGTGATTGATATTACTCCGCCCACGGTTATTCAAAGTGATAATGTCGAGGATTCGGAGTTGTTTGAAATTCTGAGCAGCATGGATGAACCTCTAGTCCGGATTCAATTCCGGATGGTTATTGAAGGGGTGCTAGACAGTATTTTATTGCAAGTCATGCCGATAGATTTTGCCAAAGAAATGGTCCAAAATCTACTGGGACCAATGAGTAGGAGTCAAGGCGGGAACGAAGGGGCTGCAAGCCAAGAAATACAGAAAACTGAAATCAAAGCCAAAGAAACTACGCAAGCTGCACCGGCTGCCGCACCTGCTCCGACTGCGCCTGCCGCGTCGGCTATCCCAACTGCTCAGGCTCCACAAGCTCCACAGGCTGCACCCGTTGCTCCGACCGCTCAGCCCCAGAGTTGGGAGCCGTCGCCGACTTTTGTTCAACCTGCGCAGTTTGCTCCACTCACTCCGGCTCCGAAAGCTCAACTTCCAAATAATTTAGAACTGATCTATGATGTACCTTTACAAGTAAGTGTGGAGCTGGGCAAGGCGAATAAAACCATAAAAGAAATTTTGGACTTAGGTCCCGGCTCGGTAATAGAGCTTGATCGCCTAGCCGGTGAACCGGTCGATATGATTGTTAACGGCAAGCTAATTGCTAAATGCGAGGTTGTAGTAATAAATGAGACTTTTGGTATTCGTATAACCGAAATAGTCAGTCAAAACGACTTACTTGAGAAGTTAAACTAAGGAGGAGAAAAATTTTATGGCCAATACGGTACTGCTAGTAGATGATGCTGCCTTTATGAGAATGATGCTGAAAGATATCTTGGTTAATAACGGCTATCAAATAATCGGAGAGGCGGAAAACGGAATTGTTGCGATAGACAAATACATGGAACTAAAACCCGATATTACTATTATGGATATTACCATGCCGGAAATGGATGGTCTGCAAGCCGTTAAAGAAATTCGAGCCCGGGATCCGCAAGCTAAAATTGTTATGTGCAGCGCCATGGGGCAGCAAGCCATGGTCATTGAGGCCATCCAGGCCGGGGCGAAAGATTTTGTCGTTAAACCATTCCAGGCTGATAGAGTCCTTGATGCTGTGTCCAAGGCTTTGAAATAAGATGCCAAACAATATTGATAACATCGAAAATCAACCCTATAATCCCGAAGTTATTTCGCCCGCAACTCCCGAACCTTTTTCCTGGGTTGGCCTAATTGGGACTGTCCTGGTATTCTTGTTAATTCTGGTGGTGGTCTTATGGCTAATCAGAAGATTAAATCGCTATACTTTACATAACATGCAAACTTCCTGGGCTAGGGTCTTGGACCGTCAACCATTGGGCACTCAGCAATCACTTTATTTGGTTGAAATAGCAGGTAAAATTAAAGTTCTAGGGGTGACTGATCACCAGATAAATGTCCTTACGGAAATAAGTGAACCGGAAATTGTAGCTGAGATCTTAGAAGAAATAGCCACCAGACCGGAAGAAAAGCTCGATAGGTTTATGAACGGCCTTTGGCGAAGAGTGGGAAGGAAGAGAAGAAAGGACAATTTTTCTGCCGAACTTGAGCGCTTGCTTAAGGAGGAAATTAGATGAATGTAACCTTTGACCTCGGGCAAACTGGCTCAGCTGTTCAGCTCTTGCTGCTAATTACCTTATTATCCTTTGTTCCTGCTATTTTAATAATGATGACTTCCTTTACGCGCATCATAGTCGTTCTGTCCTTTGTTCGTAGTGCACTCGGTACCCAACAGTTACCCCCAACGCAAGTAATTATTGGTTTATCCCTATTTCTCACTTTCTTTGTAATGATGCCTACCTTTTCGACTATCAATTCCGATGCTATTCAGCCTTACTTAAATAATGAGATCAGCCAAGAAGAAGCTTGGGATAATGCGGAAAAGCCTTTGCGAGAATTTATGTTTAAACAAACCCGAGAAAAGGATCTTGAATTGTTTGTCAGTTTGTCTTCAACACCAAGGCCGACCACTTATGGTGACATCCCAACCCATGTCTTAATACCGGCATTTGTAATCAGCGAACTGAAAACAGCTTTCCAAATGGGTTTTGCCATCTTTATTCCGTTCATGATAATTGATATGATTGTCGCCAGTACTTTGCTGTCGATGGGTATGATGATGTTGCCGCCGATGATGATATCCTTACCTTTTAAAATTTTGCTTTTTGTGTTGGTTGATGGTTGGTACCTACTGGTTGAGTCACTTGTAGGCAGTTTCCGCTAGAAAGAGGACTGTTTTTTATTTTTTAAAAATGGGGTATGCATATGAATGAAAGTCAAATTCTTTATTTGGCCAAAGAAGGCATAGGGACAGGGATGATTGTAGGTGGACCTATTTTATTGATAAGCTTGCTGGTAGGTCTTATAGTCAGTGTTTTTCAGGCTATGACCCAAATTCAGGAACAGACTCTATCCTTTATACCGAAGATTTTTGCGATAGGTCTGGTTTTACTCATACTCGGCCCGTGGATGTTGAAAGTTATGGGCGCTTTTACCACAAATCTTTTTCAGGATTTAGTCAACTATGCCAGGTATTAACTTAAGTTTGGTGCTGGATAAATTGGAGGAGAAACTTGGGTTTAGCTGAATTTCTGCAGTGGAATATTTCTTTATTTTTACTTATTTTTTCACGCTGGGCGGGAATGGTTATGATCGCCCCCGTTTTTGGGGCCAGAGGGGTTCCGGCGATGGTGAAATTAGGGTTGGCAGTAAGTTTGTCCTTTTTATTGTATCCCCTTTTATTAGATAAAGCCCCTTCAATACCGACTGAGATGATTCCGTTAGTTGGGGTTATTATAAAGGAAGTTCTGATTGGCCTGACTTTAGGTTTTATCATAAATTTAATCATGGCAATTATGCAAGGGGCAGGCCAAATAATTGACTTTATGATTGGTTTTATTATGGGTAACACTGTCGATCCGATTCATGGTATGCAAAGCCCAATGTCCGGTAATATACTCATGATTTTAACAACTTTGTTATTACTGGCGACAAATTCTCATCACTATATAATTGCAGCGCTAGTCAAAAGTTATGACTTTTTACCAATAAACCCTGCATCTATTTCTTACGGAGCAGATTTTTTCATAGCTATTACAGCTAAGGTCTTAATGCTATCTTTGCAAATTGCGATGCCAGTTTTTGGAGCCTTGTTACTCGCGGACATAGGAGTTGGGCTTTTGTCAAAAACCGTACCGCAGCTTAATCTCTTCTCAGTTATTTTTCCCGTTAAAATTATTTTTGGCATAGCTCTATTATATTTTATGATTCCGTTTTTCGGAGAGACTGTTTCCTCTGTTTTTGATACGACAATGAGATGGACCTTTGAACTGCTGAGGGGGTGGGGAAGATAGCAGAAAAAAGATTTCCGGCAACCCCTAAGCGAAGGCAAGAAGCGCGTAAAAAGGGTCAAGTTCTAAAAAGCCAAGAGCTAACTTCTGCGCTTATGCTTTTAGCCTTAGTGGCTATGTTAAAACTATGGCTGCCAAGTATTATAAACCACCTGGCCGAGCTTTTTGGCCATGTTAACAGTCTAGTAGAGCAAAATCAGCAGTGGAGTATTGCTACGATTTCGGA
>JAAYSI010000088.1 GCA_012524045.1 Peptococcaceae bacterium
CCGGGCTTTGGACAACACTTGCTATGTGGTTGCACCAAACGTTGCCACTTATTATCCTTCCCAAAATGCAGAGCTTTCAGTAGATACTTTTGGCGGCAACTCGATGATTGTCGACTTTCATGGGCAAGTCATTTCTAATCATAAGTATGGCTCCGGGAGTTCTTACGCCGGTGCTATACTAGACATTGAATCTCTTAGGGAATATAGGGAAAGATCCCTTTTCGGTAACTGGATGAAAGACTTACGAACCGAGCAATATAAGCTTATTTACGAACAACCTTTGTTTGAAAAAAATCTGTGTCTAAACCGACCTCCATTAAAACATAAAGAAACACATGAAATATATCGCCAGCATGTCAGAAAGCTGATTGAACGTGGTATCTGGGTTGAGTCTGCAAAAACGAAAAAATAAGGATTTGCGTGGATTTTAATAAAAGTGGGAAGCGAAACTTTGGAAGAATTACCAAGGTTTTAGGCTTCCTTTTTCTATTGATCGTTGTTTTTTAATATTTTCGCTTATTTAGTATTGTGGTTTTTATAAGAATTGTTGAATAGGAATATGTACTTTTTTTAAATGAACAACAACTTTAATCTTTCAATATTAAAAAAAATGAGTAGAATAATACATGGGGGTATACTCTTTACCGAAAATGAAAAAGAAAGGACTAGGGATATGAAAATAACAGTAGTGGGTGCGGGTGCTACCGGTGGTTATTTTGGCGCAAGACTGGCGGAAAGCGGACTTGATGTAACCTTCTTAGTACGGGAGAAGCGTGCTGCTCAACTAAGAGAAAAAGGGCTGGTGGTCAAGAGTGTGGTAGGTGATCTGACCATTGAGGAGCCTAAGATTGCAATCAAGGCGGAGGATATTCCCGCTTGTGACTTGGTAATACTGGGAGTAAAAAACTACCAATTAGCAGCAACTCTTCCTCAACTTATGGTCTTAGTGGAACGGGGAGCTAAGGTCTTACCTTTCTTAAACGGAGTAGAGCATTTCGAAATATTGGCCAAAGAGCTTGGCAAAGAAAACGTACTGGGTGGTGTTTGCAAAATCATCTCCACCTTAGACTCCGAAGGCACTGTTCATCATACCAGCAAAATTCATCATATTATCTTCGGAGAATTAGAACCCTCTGGAAAGGAATTTTGTCTGGAATTGGAACAGGCAATATCTAAAGCCAATATTCGAGTAAAATACACAGAGGATATCTTGAATGAGATCTGGAGCAAATACGCTTTTATTGTTGTATTTTCCGGGGTTACCTCGGCCGGAGACCTTACTACGGATCAAATCGACGCTTACGAGGCTACTCGAAATGTCTACCGTCGTTCCTTAGAAGAAATGCAAAGTTTGGCCAAGGCCTACGGGGTAAACTTAGGTGAGAATTTCGTAAGTTCAAATGTAGAAGGTTTACCGAAGTACCCAAAAGGCTCCACCTCTTCCATGCATCAAGACATGCGTAAAGGATTGCCTCTGGAAGTAGAGAGCCTCCAAGGAGCAGCGATTCGTTTGTCGAGTAGAAAAGGCCTAGAACTTCCGACCATTGAGGTGCTGTATGGGTTGATTAAGCCTTATGAGATGGGAAATGTAGGGTAGGAGTTAAGTTACGGATATACTGACGTTGGTCGACAAATAATATTTGAATTAGTATATTATATATATTCATAGATGAACCCACAGTTTGATTTAAACTGTGGGTCATTATTCTTTAATTAAAGTATAAGTATTGAACTCACCTTCGGGTGCTGAATTGAAATAAGTGGTGCCGTTCAAATCATATCTGACGGCGTAGGTGATGCCGCCGCCCCCATCTCGGATTCCTTTAATCTGAACATCACCGACTGCTGGGACCGTAATTTCCACAGGCTTGTGTTTGATCATAAAGGGATCGCCGACCGGAGCTCCGTTGACCAAAACCTGAACATAATCTCCATCCTCTGCCGCATAATCCCAAACCCAAATCTTGGTATCCTTTTGAGCGTAGTTATGAACAATAGTATAGTCTTGCTGGCCGATATTCTCATCGTTCGCAAGTAGTACAGTTCCTGCAGGCAATGATGTGGATATCTTGTCAACAAGTGCATTTTTAGCTGCATCCGATGTGTTTACTGAGGAGACAGGATCAAATATTAATGCTAGGACAAATAAGGCGATACATAGCCAGCCAAAAACTTTAAGCGGCTTGTCTCTTTTCTTTTGACTGTCCATCCTATCATTTTCAGAAAAGCTTGCTTGTTCGGGCAAGGCCTGCTCATTTTCTCGATCGACGATATCTGAAGCAGGGATTTGATCTTTTTTGCTCATTACTTTCTGAATACTTTTTTGCAAATCATTGTTCATCGCTATTCCCTCCGATATATGGAACTCTAATTCTGCTGAAATAAAGGCTCATTAAGAGCCTGCAAATAATGATTTGAATAATCATCAGAATAAAGAACAGGGTATGCCGGGCCGGATTTTGGACTTCATAGCCATAATTCAACAGCGCCACTGCGATACTCATTATGATTAGGTTAAGATACATTATTTTCACATAGGGAAACAGCCAGGGCAATTTATAATACATTTTTCTGAAGGCTGGAATGAGTAAAGATAATCCTAAAAGCAGCCCGAAAATAGCGACAAAAGATATTCCTGTATTTACTGTACTAAATCCAGACCTGCGTATCACCCCAATGTCTGTAAAGAGCATTAAGGTCACGAATGGAAGCAGTAACAAGACCCACCACATGACCGTCAAGAAATAGATTAGAGCAGCAACACTGCCGAAAAAGCTCTTGGGTTTGCTCATGGCTACACCTCCTCAATATCAGCCGCTTCAATGGTTATAAGTTCTTCTCGGGTCAAATCAGGATCAGTACTTAAGCGCAAAGCTTGGTTGTTTACTGACCGCTCAAAGACGTTGCGCACATAGCGGCCATTGCCAAAGGACTCCTGCTGGCGAGCTTTTCGGAAGATCGTCAGGAGTTTCGCCCGAGCGTCGCTCCCTAAAACATAGCCTTTTGCTGAGTATAGTTTATCCGCTATAGCCATTAATTCCTCAGCGGTGTAATCCGGGAATTCGATAATATTCGGAAATCTGGACTTAAGTCCGGGATTGGTCAGAAAAAATACGTCCATATTTCTGCTATATCCGGCCAGGATAACCACTAGCCGTTCCCTGTTATCGTCCATGAGTTTGACCAAAGTATCAATCGCTTCTCGACCGAAGTCATTGGCCCCACCCTGGGCCAGGGAGTAAGCCTCATCAATAAACAGGACACCGTCCAGGGCTTCGGTTACTTTTTCCGTGGTTTTAAGGGCCGTCTGGCCAACATAACCGGCCACTAGTCCTGACCGGTCCGTTTCAACCAGTTTATTGGTCTTAATTACTCCGATATTATAGAGAACATCGGCAATTGTGCGGGCAATCATGGTTTTGCCCGTTCCCGGGTTGCCCTTAAAGATCATATGCAATGTCTGGCTGTTGTCTACAGGAAGGCCCAGCTTTTTGCGTTCCTTTTGCATCCGCAGGCGGGCATAGAGGCTGCGCACATAATTTTTCACTTCTGTCAAGCCTACGATGGGTTCCAGGGCTTTTTCCAGATCAAAGGTATTTGTTTTCACCTTGACTTCAATATCCTCTGGGATGACTTCAATAAGCCCTTCTTTGCTGACATCCTCTAGGCTAGCAATCCTTGCCGATTGATTGCGCATGATCTTTTCTACCATGTTCCTGACCATACGCCCATTGCCGGAATGGGCAGTGGCTGATTTATGGGCGAGGACAATATGCTCTTTTAGCACGCCTTTGGCTTCCTCGGTTATGGTAAAGCCTTTGGCAGATATCATGTTCAAAGCGATAGCGTAGAGTTCAGCGGGAGTATAGTCCGGGAAATCAATAACTAAAGGGAAACGGGATTCAAGGCCGGGATTTGACTTTAGGAAATCTCTCATTTCCTTTTTATAGCCGGCCAAAATGACGACGATTTCCCCACGATAGTCTTCGATCAGTTTAACAAGGGTATCGATGGCTTCTTGGCCGAAGCTGACCTTGTCGTTGCTCAAGGCATAGGCTTCGTCGATAAAAAGGACACCGCCTAGAGCACTGCGAAACAACTCCTCGGTTTTTTTAGCGGTCTGCCCCACATATTCAGCCACGAGGCCACTACGGTCCGTTTCGATTAGATGACCTTTCTTTAATAGTCCCATATCCTTAAACATGGCAGCGACCACCCGGGCGATCGTCGTTTTGCCAGTACCGGGATTGCCGGTAAAGATCATATTCAGGGATTGGGTTGAATCCACAGTAAGGCCAGCTTTTCTTCTTTTTTCATTGGCTAAGAGAAGGTGGTATTGGGTTCTAATGAAGTCTTTGACATTTTCCAATCCGATAATGCTGCTTAGTGATGTTTCTAAATCAAACTTTTCAAAGCTTTCAAACTTAAAATCTTCGTATTTTAGTAGATCAAGTTCGGCATTCTTTTGGTTTAACACGCGTTTTGACTGCTCTATGATGGCGCTTTCAATCACATTGCGCACAAGGCGGCCGTTGCCGCTGTCGTTTCTTCCTTTGATTTGGTTCTTTTCAAATAGACGAATTAAGGCCTCTTTGCAATCCTCGGCAATGCGGTACCCTTTTGTCCTGGTAGTGATCTGGGCAATCTGCAGCATTTCTGAAGGGGTATAATCTTCAAACTCGATGATATTAGGGAATCTGGATCTTAAGCCCGGATTAGAGTTGAGAAAACTCTCCATTTCATCTTTATATCCGGCCAAGATGACGACTAAGTCATCGCGGTAGTCCTCCAACCCTTTGACCAAGGTATCGATGGCTTCAAGGCCGAAGGGATCGTTTTTATCACGGGAAAGAGCATAGGCTTCATCGATAAACAAGACTCCGCCCAGTGCCGACTGAATGACTTCGTTTGTTAGTTTGGCTGTGTGCCCTACATATTGACCGACAAGATCAGCGCGGCTCACCTCGCGCAACTGGCCTGTGGACAAAACTCCAATGGCTTTTAAGTATTTGGCGACAATTCTAGCTATGGTGGTTTTGCCGGTGCCAGGATTCCCGGTGAAAATCATGTGCATCGAAAGGGACGCTGTCTTATAACCGGCATCTTCTCTAATCTGCTGGACTTTCAAATGGTTCTCTAGGTTCAGCACATATTCTTTAACTTTGGCTAGACCCACAACATTGGTGAGTTCCTTTTTGATTTCTTCGATATTGGCAGTGTTTTTTTTAGGCATAAACGGAGATAAGTCCACCGTCTTGGAGTTGCCTTTCTCCGTAATGGTCCCATAGATAATACTGTTGATGAAGTTCAGATAAACATTAGCGTTTATCGATAGGGAGTGGCGAAGTTTATATTCTGACAAGGCCTTATAAAGATCTTTTAAGATAAAATCTTCAATCGGCTTAATCCCGGTGACCCTTTTGTATTTTGAGGCACAGACTTGTACGAACTCCTCCGAATAGCTTAGGGTAAGGTTCAGGTGGTTTTGGCAGCGGTTATTCAGAGAAAGCAGTATCCTTTGCGTAATCTCGGTAATTTCTGCCTCGGTATAGGGAGTGAATTTAATAATATCACCAACATTTTCCATAAATTTGGTGCCTAATAAATCAGTAACTTTGTTCTCGGATAAAGTAGTAACGAAAATAAAATACTTGTTGTTGGCGGATATCTCGCTGATCGCATTTGCCGTAAGTACACCCGTTGTTTCTATCAGTTGATTGTTGTGTAGGGCATATCTGGCTCCCAGTTGGTGTTTCCCGGTAATCACGAGGTAGGATAGTACACTGAGGATTCCTGCATGGCATTTCTCAAAACTCGTAAAGATTACGACGTCGGTGCTGGCGTAGAGGGCTTTATAGAGGTCCGTGAGGAAGAGGGGCTTTTCCGATTGGGTAGGATATAGCGACAAATCGACCTTAGCCGCGGTACTGTAATTTAAAAGTTTTTCTTGCTTTAGAGCATAGAGCGCGAGCTCGATAAGGGTAATTTTTCCGGAGCTTTCAGGTCCGGTGAGGATGAACGTATTTTTGGGTTTGTCTTTTACTACTCCGACGACCAGCGGCCGCTTAAAGGCGATGAAAAGGTCATCAA
>JAAYSI010000089.1 GCA_012524045.1 Peptococcaceae bacterium
CCATTAATTTCCACGGATCCGAGTATAAACTTAACTGGCTTAAGGGTGTTTTAGACCAATGATTTTAGTATGCGGATTATCAATACAATTAATAATGTGATATTGATTGTATTAACGGTCATTTTACCTGGTAGGAGTGAGAAAAGTGTTCGCAGCTGTTTACGGAATGTCGGTAGAAGGATTGACAGCTCATCTGGTCAGAGTTGAAGTGGATATTTCCAACGGCTTACCCGGCTTTGAAGTGGTAGGTCTGGCAGCGACAGCCGTCAGAGAAGCCAAGGATAGAGTAAGGTCGGCACTTAAAAATTCCGGTTTTCAATTTCCTTTGCAGAGGATTACAGTCAATCTAGCTCCAGCTGACCTGCGCAAAGAAGGGTCAGGCTTGGATTTGCCTATAGCTGTCGGGATTTTGGCTGCGCTTGGGGAAGTGGATCCGGCCAAAATACGAAACCATCTATTTATAGGTGAACTTTCACTGGAAGGGACACTGCGCCCTGTGCCAGGTATTTTAACTATGGCTGTTGGTATTACCAATCTTAAAAAGTCACCGACCAGCCTACAGGATAGTTTTACGGAATTCAGCTTGACTGAAAATAATATTATGGTTGTACCCCCGGCAAATTTAGCTGAGGCTAGGCTAGTTCCCGATATACAGAGTGAGAGCGTCGAGAATTTGCAGCAGCTTATCCAGGTTTTAAATAATAAGACGGGTTTTACTGTCGAGCCGTTGATCAGTTCCGAACCTGATCAAGAAGAACCACCGGTAGACTGGTCCGATATTCGAGGACAGGCTCAGGCTAAAAGGGCTTTGGAGATAGCTGCAACTGGAGGGCATAATTTGCTGATGATTGGGCCGCCCGGTTCCGGTAAAACCCTCTTAGCAAGAGCTTTTGCGGGGATTCTGCCGCCCCTGACATCGGAAGAAAGTCTGGAAGTGACTCAGCTTTATAGCTCCGCGGGACTTTTTAGTGCCAAAGGGACTCTGATAACTAGACGACCTTTTCGAAGTCCGCACCATAACGCGACCGTGGCAGCGGTTATTGGAGGCGGTCAAAAGCTTCGTCCCGGCGAATTAGTTTTAGCTAATCACGGGGTGCTTTTTCTCGACGAGTTACCGGAATTTTCCCGAGAGGTGCTGGAATCACTGCGGCAACCTTTAGAAGATAGAAAGTTTACTTTAATTCGCCAGAGAGGAGCAATAGAATACCCTGCCCGGGTTAGTGTGCTGGCAGGGATGAACCCCTGTCCCTGTGGATTCTATGGTGATAACGGCAAACAATGTACTTGTACCCCCTGGCAGGTTCACAATTATAGAAACAGGGTATCGGGACCTCTGTTAGACAGATTTGATTTACAAATTGAAGTTCCGAGATTAAGTTATTCTGAGCTTAAAGAGGCCAGAGATTACGAGAGCTCTTCTATAGTGAGAGAAAGGGTTATTCGCAATAGGCAGAAACAATGGCAGAGATTCGGCAACAGTCGTACTAATGCCGAGATGACAAGTCGCGAAACAAAAGAAATATGTGTTTTGGACAGTAGTAGCGAAGCCCTTTTAAAGAAAGTATTTGACCAAAATTTTTACAGCGCTCGTGCTTATGATCGCATTTTACGGGTAGCCAGAACCATCGCTGACATGGCTGATTCCGAACAGATAAAAATCGAACACTTGGCTGAGTCCTTACAGTATCGAGCCCTGGATAGGGAGCTTAAGTTATAATCATGGATATTATTTTCCTAGTCACTGGATTGTCAGCTTCAAATGCTTTTATTTAAGAAGCTTCTGCCCCTACTGAATATTGTAGGGGCTTTTGTGTAGCGGTCAGGCTCAATATTAACACCGAACAGAAACAGTTGTTTTTGTATAATCTATTGGTTATAATTTCATTATCTTTGTAAATTTATGCCTAGCCATGATCCTTCGTCGGATAAGGCACCAAATCATGAAAGGAATGGTATTGTGAAAAAAGCAACTTATATTCTACTTCTTGCAAGCCTATTAGCTGTCTTGATTCTATCGGGATGCTCTTCTAAGGGTATCACTGGGAATGAAGATGAAGTTCGCATCAGTATC
>JAAYSI010000321.1 GCA_012524045.1 Peptococcaceae bacterium
GGGCATACAGTCTGTTTTCATCAACCAGATAATTAGTTATATTCGTTCCGTCAACTACCTTTTGAACTCTTATACCATCCACATCATAAGCATATTCAACTGTGGATGCGTCTTTAGCTCCTGTAATTGCAACCTTTACAAGCCTGTTATTGTAATCATATGTATAGGTTACCTCTTCTCCCGTATTTGTCTTTTTAAATTTTTAAATATCTCACTACACTTCATTTATTTTAAACATCTTGACTAATCCTGGAAAAAATTAGTTTTAGCGTACAAAAAGTGTATGGCTTATTAACAGTAAAAATGTGATTGATTTATAATTTGAATTATTCAATCCATGTAATTATTGTATTATAAACTTGAATAACTACTAAGTTAATCTTTATTTACACTTATTTCTTATGTTTTAAACATCTCCACAATTTTTTATCCATATTCATAATATTTCCAATCTCTTCAATCAATGCATAATCATCTTCTGTTATAACTATTTCTTCATCTTCAATTGCACTACAAAGTTGTTCAAAAGCAATTCCCCACTCTCTATGTTCGAGATACTCTCTAATAGTTTCAATGTCGTTATGTGGTAAATTATTTCTTTTCGCAATAACTAAAATTTTATTAAAGTCCATGTAACATCCTCCTTAATATATAGGAAAGGCAGTAATTATGTCTATACCATCTGTTATAACTTTTATTTTTATACCATCTCTTATACCAACAACCTCATATCTTTGTATACTATTAATAACTCTTCCTTTTTTTTTAAATTATTTCCGGTTCTGTTGCAATATCAGACACATTATGCATTACCTTATTAGCATCCCATGATTCTGGGAATACCGATTTACCGGACTTTCCAGGCCACAAATGTCCTCCACCTGTTTCATCCCATAAAGAATATGGTTTGTTCTAGAATCGCTTGCTAAATTTACAAATTCTTCAGGTTTTTCCGTTCCCTTACCCTTACAACTATTATGTACAAATACATCCTGCTCTGATACAAAGTAGGTATGCCAGTCTTCAACTTCAAAATTATATACTTTTATTGGTGTATCTAAATACTCAAACTTTACTTCCTTTACTTCTTTTCCTTCTCCTGAATATAAGTATACCTTATCTCCTGCTTCTATGTCACCTGCTGCTACCCAGCCTTTTCCTATTACCCAAAACGTATGGGTCGGTGTTGTCTCTATTTCTTCATCTCCTACATAAATCCTTACTATAACGCTGGTTTCATTTACAAATACCTTCGTTACTTTTTAAGTCTCTTTTCCCTAGTTATAGAGTCTTCTTCCGAACATAGAACTGCAAGGTATACTCCCGTGAAAATAGATATTGCTATAGAAGCTATTGCAGTAGTAACCGTTATCGCCGTCATTACTCCTAAAATTAAGAAGTATCCTGGCTGGCCAATTTTTTTCACCAGGTCCAAATCTACATACAGGTATTTATGTTTACAACACATAATTATAGACAAAAGAAAGCTATAACACCGTTATTAGCTATGCAAGGGTTAATAATTATCCACATAAGCTTATATGATGTTATAGCTTTCCTTTTTGATATATTGCCTCAGATATACAATTACTTTAACTGTTTCCCTCTACAATACATTAGAACATATTCATTAATATAAATTCCTTTGTTTTGAAATCTACCTCCTCGTCCTTGTTCTAATTCTGTATTAGCAATAATTTCAGCGGCTTCATACTTTTTCATATTAATATAAGCCAGCATTTTAAGTAGCTTCTCATCCATTATTCCTTCTTGTTTTAAAACATAGGAATCAAAACTACCATATTCGGATAAGATTTTATTTATAATTATTTTACTCTGAATATTAAAGTCATTAATCGCCTCGATACAAACTAGTTCCGCTTCATTTATGTTTGTTATTGTATATGTTTTTTCGTCCCACTGTATGGAAGGTGCAACATATGCACCATTTGCTCTTAAGCTGTCTTTTTGGAATGCGTTCTCTTTCATGTCTATAACATCCCAAAATATATTATCGTAGCAGTATAGCTTAATATTGTACCGAAGAGTTAATTTGTACTGATTATAACTGAAATGCACAAAGTATATCGCACTTATAAAATAATCATCGAGTTTTTTATAAATGCTGTTTGATACCAATTTGCATTCTGCTCGGCTTACATTTTGTTTAATACCACGCTTTACTGCCTTCTGGATTTCTTTTAAAACTTCCTTTTCCTCTTTTGTCATCTTATCACTCCTCAAAATTATACAACTATTGTTTCAATAGTAATGTGATTTTTTTTAAGCTGTTCATTGACTACATTAATAAACTTCAAGCAATTTGAAGACAATTCATATTTAAAGTGGATTTCAATACAATAATGCTCAAATTGCTTATTGGGGTATACCTCTTTATACTGCTCAGTTTCCAAAAAATTTATATAAGCATTAATCTTATTTTGCAAATGAATTATATGCTCATACTCATTTGTCCAATCAAGATGGTCTGTAATAAGTAGCATAAGTTTATTACCATCTTTGCTTATTCCTATACCATCAACTTTGTTAATATCAACTACTGACATAACTACTCCTTTCATCAATCAGATTTTTTTATGGTCTAACTATTATCACCTCTATTCCAGGAGATATTTGATAACCTCCAGTAAACATCCCTTTTCCTTTGCCAACAACGGTACCTCCACCACTAAACAATTCAGGAAATCCAATTTTTTGGTTTTGTGTTAACGGTGCTGTAGTCGACGATTTAAACTCATTTATAACAATATTTCCATTTGCATCTAACCCAATTGCATCAACTCGTATTTTTGTTCCATTAGATGTTTTAATTGTAATTTGTTCTACAGCATTTGTATTGTTGCTACTGAACTTGGCAAATTCCTGCTGCTCAAAGGCTCTTCCTTGTGCACGATTATTTGCCAATACATCAGCTTGTGAACTTCCATTAGAATTACTCTTTCCCTTACAACTATTATGTACAAATACATCCAGCTCTGATACAAAGTATGTATGCCAGTCTTCAACTTCAAAGTTATATACTTTTATTGGTGTATCTAAATACTCAAACCTTACTTCCTTTACTTCTTTTCCTTCTCCTGAATATAAGTATACCTTATCTCCTGCTTCTATGTCACCTGCTGCTACCCAGCCTTTTCCTATTACCCAAAACGGATGGGTGGGTGTTGTCTCTATCTCTTCATCTCCTACATAAATCCTTACTATAACGCCGGTTTCATTTACAAATACATTGGTTACTCTCTTAAGTCCCTTTTCTCCTGTCAGCGGGTCTTCTGAGTAAACTAAATCCCCTACCTCTATATCTTTAATTTCTTTATAGCCATCCTCCGTCTTAATTAGGGTATCCTCAGTGAAACATACCTTTCCTATTATTGTAGTCAGTATTACCGTTTCTGTAAGTACTGCCAGATACCTTGGTACCTGTTCTTGCGCCATTCCCCCGTTGATCATTTCAATACTCAAGTTAATTGACTGATAAAAGCTCCACAGGGACATGATTACTCCTATAAATGCCACTACTTCGCATGCCAGTTTTTTGGCTATTGCTTTTATCCCCAATCCTACTATCGTTCCCATTCCAATACCTATGGCCGCCTCTATCCATACATCTTCAGAGCATAATGCTGAAATGTAATCCAACACTGATACTTTATTTACTATTGCAAGGTATATTCCCGTGAAAACAGGTATTGCTATGGAAGCTATTGTGGCAGTAATTGTTATCGCCGTCATTACTCCTAAAATCGAAAAGTGTCCTGACGGGTCAATTTTATTTACCGGGTCGCAATCTGCATACAGGTATTTATGCAGGGTAATTGGGTCAGTTATAATACCTCCCCATGAATCCATTGTCAGGAATCTTCCCAATGCCGGATTCATATAAAAAATAGATATCTAAAATTTACATCGTGCCTATTTGTTAGAAAAC
>JAAYSI010000090.1 GCA_012524045.1 Peptococcaceae bacterium
TAATATTTAAATATTAAAATTATAAGCCTTATCCCAAATCTAAATATAAACTAGCTGTCTGATCTTGCGATAGCAATCTTACCTGTTCTTACTAATTCTTGAATTCCATAGGGTCGCATAGTGCGAATAAAGGCATTTATCTTGTCTTCATCACCGGTTAATTCAATCGTAAGATTGCTTCTACCCATGTCTACCACCCTTCCTCTAAAAACATCAACAGTTTGAAGAACCTCCAACCTTGTCTCACTTCTGACCCTAACTCTTATCAAAGCGAGTTCCCGGTCAACTACGGCTTCATCAGTCAGGTTTGTGACCTTATGAACCACGACCAATTTATGTAATTGCTTTGTCACTTGTTCAATAACTTGACTATCACCTTCAACAACAATAGTCATTAAGGAAAGGCTAGGGTTTTCAGTCTGGCAAACAGTCAGGCTATAGATATTATAGGCACGACGGGCAAAAAGGCCGGAAATCCTCGCCAACACTCCAGGATTATTCTCTACAAGCACTGCTAACGTATGTAACATCATTCATTACCTCCTAGAATATCGGTAATCGCTTTTCCCGGAGGAAGCATAGGTAGTACAATCTCATCCGGAGATATCCGGCAGTCTATTAATACTGGATTCGGAATTTCTATTGCTTTTTTTAAGGCCTCGTTGACCTGCTCCGGAGATTCCACTTTGATACCTTTTATCCCGTATGCATCAGCTACTTTCATAAAATCAGGATTTGAATAAAGTTGAATCTGATTAAAACGCTCATTATAAAACATTTTTTGAAGTTGTCTGACCATACCTAAGACACCGTTGTTCATCAAAACAATCTTAATTGGAAGTTGGTATTGTACAGTTGTAGCTAACTCTTGAATGCTCATCTGAAATGAGCCATCTCCTGTCACCAGCCACACTAGACTCTTCGGTTTGGCAATTTGAGCACCAATAGCAGCTGGTAATCCAAAACCCATTGTGCCTAATCCCGCACTTGTGATAAACTTTCTTTTGTTCAATACAGGGTAAAACTGAGCAGCCCACATCTGATGTTGACCAACATCTGTTACTACAATCGAGTCGCCATCGCTATAAGTTCCCATTGCTTCCAAAATCATCTGTGGATTAAGGTGGCCATCCGGCTCATAACATAATGGATATTGCTTTTTCCAGTTGAGAAGTTGTTCCCACCATTTCTCTGTTTCGGGAGGAACTACTTTCTCCACCAGTTCCTCGAGTACCAGCCTTGCATCGCCAACGATGGGTATATGAGATTTTACAACTTTACCAATTTCCGCCGGATCTATATCAATATGGACTACTTTTGCTTTAGTTGCAAATCTATGTTTTAGTCCACTAGTAACCCTATCGTCAAAACGGACTCCTACCGCAATTAATAAATCACAATCATTGACAGCCAGATTAGCTGTTATTGTACCATGCATTCCGACCATTCCCAAAAAATTTGGAGAATTTGTTGGAATACTTCCAATACCCATAAGAGTAGTGACAACAGGGATGTTAGTTTTTTCTACTAGTTCCTTCAAGACAGCACTAGCCTGCGAAGTAATAACACCTCCACCGGCATAAACAATCGGCTTTTTACTTTGGGCCAAAGCTTTTGCAGCTTCCTCTATTTGTCCGGGATTCCCTTTCGAAAAAAATTTATAACTTTTCAAACATAATTTAGGGGGATTAGAATTTTGAACCTCAGCTGCTAAAACATCTTTTGGCAAATCAATCAATACCGGGCCCGGGCGCCCTGTACTGGCTATGTAAAAAGCCTCTTTTACGATACGAGGTATTTCCTTGGCATCCTTTACCAAATAGGAGTGTTTTGTTATGGGCATGGTCATACCTGTTATATCAACTTCCTGAAAGGAATCTGTACCCAGGAGATGTGTGGGTACCTGCCCAGTAAGGATAACTAGTGGGATAGAATCCATATAAGCGTTCGCTATCCCCGTTACCATATTAGCTGCACCTGGACCTGATGTTGCCATACAGACTCCTACTTTTCCACTAGCCCGAGCATAACCATCGGCAGCATGCACGGCAGTCTGTTCATGCCTGGGCAAAACATGTCTTATAGGACTATCTAATAAAGCATCGTACAAGGTTAATAGCGAGCCGCCAGGATAGCCAAAAATCACCTCAACGCCCTCTTCGGTTAATAATTCCAAAAGTACTTTGGCGCCATTATAGGTCGTCGATGAAAGGTTCTCTACATCCTCCCATGAAATCTCGGGATCACTGGCAAAATACATTTGTCCCCTGGGTTTCCCCATAAAACTACCCCTCCTTAACTACCCTAAACGCAGCTCCTTTGTTAGCGGATTGGACAAACTGGGCATAGCGTCCTAGATAGCCTGTTCGTCCGGCAACTTTAAAAGCTTTTTCTAAGCCTTTTTCAGGATCGAAAGATCTTCTTCTCTTAATTTTCTCTTCTTCAGGCAAAACCCAATCTATTGTACGGTTTTTTAAATCAATACGAATAATGTCTCCATCCTCAATAAAGGCTATTTCTCCACCCAAAGCTGCTTCAGGTGAAATATGACCTATGGATAAACCTCTACTCCCTCCAGAGAAGCGTCCATCGGTTAATAAAGCCACAGAAGCATCTAAACCCATCCCAGCCAAGACTGATGTTGGCCCTAGCATCTCCCTCATTCCTGGTCCTCCACAAGGGCCCTCATAGCGAATTATAACAACGTCTCCTTCTTTTATTTCACCGTTTCGAATTGCTGAAGCTGCTAAATCTTCGCTGTCAAAAACTTTAGCCGTACCTTCAAAAACAATATCCTGCTGAGCAAGTGCTCCAACTTTAATAACTGCTCCGTCCGGCGCTAAATTTCCGAATAAAATACTTAAGCCACCTCTTTCAGAATAAGGGTTACTAAGTGGACGTATAATATTCTCGTCTTTAACAGTAGAATTGCGAACCCTCTCAGCCATAGTACAACCTGATACCGTTTGGACAGACCCATTTATCAACCCTGCTTCTAACAGAACTTTAAGTACTGCACTAATTCCTCCAGCCTCATGTAAGTCAACTAGATAATGACCATCTACGGCAGGGCTTAGTTTACAAATCTGAGGTACATTATCACTGATCGTATTAATCTCATCTAAATTAAATTCAATATCGCCTTCAAAAGCTATAGCAGGTAAATGAAGAATTGTATTCGTTGAGCAGCCTAAGGCCATATCAATCGCAATCCCATTGTTTATTGAATCTTTGGTAACTATGTCTCTAGGTTTAATATCTCGTTTTAAAAGCTCCATAACCTGGTAACCGCTCTCTTTAGCAAGCAAAAGTCTTTCCGAGTACACTGCGGGAATAGTACCATTACCGGGTAAAGCCATTCCTAAAACTTCTGTAAGGCAATTCATTGAATTAGCTGTAAACATTCCAGCACAAGAACCACAGGTCGGGCAAGCTTTATATTCTAAATCCTTTAACCATTCTTCACTTTTTTGCCCGGTGTGCACTTTGCCGACAGCTTCAAAAACGGTAATTAAGTTTACATCTTCATCTTCAAAACGTCCAGGGAGCATTGGCCCTCCGCTGATTACTATGGAAGGAAGATTGAGTCTTAGAGCAGCCATTAGCATGCCTGGCACAACTTTATCACAACTTGGAATAAATACTAAAGCATCCAGGCCATGAGCTCTAACCATCACTTCAATAGAATCAGCAATCAACTCCCTGCTTGCCAAGGAGAAATGCATTCCAACATGCCCCATAGCGATCCCATCACAAACAGCTATTGTAGAAAATTCAAAGGGTGTACCTCCGTTTTCTCTGACACCGGCTTTTACCGCATCAGAGATTTGGCGCAAATGCATATGACCCGGTACTAATTCTGTAAAAGAATTAATTATACCGACGAAAGGCTTATTTATTTCTCTATCTGTTAAACCGAGAGCTCTAAATAAAGATCGATGGGGAGCCCTATCCACACCTTTTTTGACAAAATCGCTGTTCATAAATAACATCCTTTCCCAGCAATCTAACTAACTATATTAATCAACTTACTCTTATTGGGCACTTTTATACATTATAGAGGTTCCCCTACAGTTTGGGTTAATTTTCTAAACTTAGCTAGAAGTTGTTTAAATAACGGACCTGGCTTACCATCATTAATTACTCGAGAATCAACACATGTTAGCGGAATAAGTTCAGCTGCAGTACCGGTTAAAAAACATTCATCCGCAGTATAAACATCATGAAGAGTAAATAATTCTTCTGCTACAGGGATTCCCTCTTCTTGAGCAAGTTCAATTACGGTATCCCTGGTTATACCTTTCAATGCTCCAACCGAAACCGGAGGAGTATAGAGCTTTCCGTCTTTTACAATGAAAATATTATCTCCGGTAGCTTCGCAAACATAACCTTCTTGATTTAACATTAAAGCTTCTTCAACGCCTGCTCTATTGGCCTCTATCTTCGCTAGTATATTATTAAGATAGTTTAAGGATTTAATTCTTGCATTAACAGCGTCTACAGCATTTCTACGTGTTGAAGCAGTAATCACTTCCATACCGTTTTCATACATAGATTGAGGATACATCGTTATATTACCGGCGATACATACAATTTGAACTTTAGGGCATTTTCTGGGATTTAACCCTAAATCCCCTACACCTCTGGAAACTACCAAGCGGATATAGGCATCAGTCAAATTATTTTTCCTTACTGTTTCTAAAACAATATCCATCATTTCCCGACGACTAATTTCAATATTCAAAAGAATTGAGTTAGCGGATTCATAAAGCCGGTCTATATGTTCTTTTAATTTAAAAACCTTACCGTTATAGGCTCTTATGCCTTCAAAAATTCCATCACCGTATAAGAATCCATGGTCAAATACGGATATTTTGGCCTCTTGGCGTTCCACATACTTCCCATCACAATAAATAATCATAAAATGAACTCCTCTCTTATATTAGAAATGTTTTAAATTTCAAAAAATACGCTATTTAAAGAAAAAAACCCGGGCAGTTTGATCCCCAAACTCTCCTCACGGGCTAAAATCTAACAATTTCACCAGGAATCAATAGTGTTCTATTACTTCATCAATCTAACAACGTGTTATAGCACATCTCGTGTATGTAAATAAGTGTATATGATACAGATTGAAGTGTCAAGAGTCGTTGTTAAGGTTAATTAGGGATATTTTGCTAGAACGCAAAATTAAGCCTAATACAAACATAATTTCCTTGTCATTTCTAGCAAAAATCTGCTATAATGTCCTCTGTATAAAAACATTTGTTTTCTACTGATAGATACGGGGGTAAAAATATGAAAAGAATAAACATTGGCCTTCTCGGCTATGGAACTGTGGGAAGCGGCGTTGCTACAATATTAATAAATAATCAGTATGACATTAGCACCCGAACAGGTTCTAATATTAGCATAAAGAAAGCTTTTGTCCGAAATCTTTTAAAAGAAAGACCTTTTTCGGAGCAAATCGCTTTTACCAACAACCCAGACGAAATTATCGAGGATCCTGAAATCGATATAATAGTTGAAGTAATGGGCGGCATTGAACCTGCACGTTCATATATAATAAAATCGTTACAAAGAGGAAAACACATAGTAACAGCAAATAAGGATTTGCTTGCCTTGCACGGTGATGAATTATTTCAAATTGCGGAGCAAAATAAACGCGAACTCTGTTTTGAAGCAAGTGTTGCAGGAGGCATACCTATTATAGCGGCTATTAAACAGTCTTTAACTGCTAATAGATTATTCTCCATAATGGGTATAATTAATGGTACAACTAATTATATTCTTTCAGCAATGACCGAGCAAGGAAGAGATTTTCAAGATGTACTTCAGGAAGCTCAAGAACTCGGCTATGCTGAAGCAGATCCAACATCTGATATAGAAGGAATTGATGCTGCTCGCAAATTAGCTATACTTTCTACCCTTGCTTTTAATACTAAGGTAAATTTAAGCGATGTCTTTGTCGAAGGCATTACCAAAATCACAGCCACTGATATCCAGTATGCTAAAGAGCTTGATTGCGTAATAAAACTTCTAGCAATTGCTAAAAACCGAAAAAGAGGAATAGAGGTAAGAGTTCACCCGGCTCTCCTGCCAAAAAATCATCCACTTGCAACCGTATCCGGTGTTTATAATGCAATCTACTTAACTGGTGATGCTATCGGTGAAGCTATGTTTTATGGCCAAGGAGCAGGTTCTCTACCTACAGGAAGCGCCGTTGTCTCAGATATTATTCAAATTGTTAAAAATATAGCCTCTGAATCCAAGGTAATCGATAGCATAAATAATTATCGTAATTATCCTATTAAGGCAGCATATGACTTTACAACCAGCTACTATATACGCTTAAAAGTAAAAGATGAACCACGCGTCTTTGCAACTATGGCTCTATATTTTGCTGAAGCCGGAATTAGTTTTAAATCCATTATTCAAAAACCTCGCTCTAATAATAATGCTGAGATTGTGTTAGTAACTCATCCCTGCAAAGAAAGCCAGCTTCGCCAGGCGCTTGATTCACTTAGCTCTTATGAAAAGCTTGATAAAATATATAATGTTATCCGCTTAGAAGCTAACTGTATATAGTAAAACTTTTTTTGGAGGAAAAAGATGTATCAAATAAAAGTACCAGCCACTTCAGCCAATCTTGGACCAGGGTTCGATTGTATGGGACTAGCTGTTAAGCTCTATAACACTTTCACTATAGAAGAAAGTTCAAAATTACAAATTATATTAAAAGGAACTTATACAAGTAATATTGCTACAGATGAAACAAATTTGTTTTGGAGGTCTGCTAATATACTTTGGAAAAAAATTTCCTTTAAGCCTATACCATTAAAGATTACTTTTAATACACAGGTACCTCCTGCCCGTGGTCTTGGAAGTAGTTCAACCGCTGTTGTAGGCGGATTGATGGCCGCCAATGCATTCGCCGGAAACCCGCTGGATAAACTTGAACTATTAGAAATTGCAACATCTATTGAAAAACATCCTGATAATGTATGCCCTGCTTTATTTGGTGGAGTCACTTTGACTGTAATGACAGAAAACAGCCTTATTCCGCGCATTTTAACCAAAAACCCTAAGTTTAAGGCTGTAGTAATTATCCCTGACATTATGTTGAGAACAGAAAAAGCTCGCAATATCTTACCTAAATCAATATCACGCCAAGATGCAGTTTTTAATGCATCTAGAGTTGGACTTTTAGTCGATGTTTTTCTGACAGAGGATTATGATTTACTGGCTGTGGCGACTCAAGATAAAATCCATCAAAATCAAAGAGCAGAATTAATACCTGGAGTTCTGGAGGCATTACAAACTGCAATTAACTCGGGTGCATATGGTGCTGCTTTGAGTGGCTCAGGCCCCTCATTGATAGCATTTTGTCCAAACGGCAAAGAATTAGATGTCGCAACCAATCTACAACGTATTTTATCTAGCAGCAGTATAACTTCTAAATACTTGATATTAGACGTCGATCCGGACGGTGCTATTTTGACAAAATATTAATATTGACAATTTTTGAATAGAAAAAGGCTGCTGCCAAACAAACTGGATATATGTTTGGCAGCAGCCTTTATTTTTTCTATTTTATATTGATTTTTTGCGGTAAGATCATTCTCTATAAAGACCTGAGTAAGCATTATAAGATTTTAGTACTTTTTTTACATAATCTCTTGTTTCCTTAAAAGGAATATCTTCTATCGTATAAGATTCTAAGGTTAAAACTTCTTCTAACCAACTTGCCACCCTACCGCTCCCAGCATTATAAGCAGCTAACGCTAACATGGTATTTCCATTATACTCTTTGATTAAAGCAGCTAAATACCAGGTACCGTAACGAATATTATCCTCAACACTTAACAAATTTACACTATTATAATCCTCTTTCAACCATGCAGCTATTTCTTCTGCCGTATTCGGCATAACCTGCATTAAACCAAGGGCTCCTTTCGGTGAGGTGGATTTCGGATAAAAATGGCTTTCCTCTCTAATTACCGCCATAACAAGCAAAGGATCTACACCATATGAATAAGAGTATTTTTCGACGGTTTGTTTATACAAATACGGATAGGCAATTTTTCCGGGTAGGTCAGACTTGTAAGCAATCAGTATGAATATAAAGAGCAAAAAGATATTGTATTTCTTTTTTTTGAAGAACAAATCTCTCAATCCTCAATGTTATTTATCTTTCTATACTCTACTCTTATGCCATTTGGGTATTATCTAGTAGTCAAATTGTAATATCCAATTCTTTAGAAATTGTTACCAACTGTTTTTCTGTATCACTCCAGGTACCGGAATTGTCGATTACTATATTTGCTCTTCGGACTTTTTCCTCTATTGGTATTTGAGAAAAAATCCTTAACCTGGCTTGTTCCTCCGTAAGCCCATTCCTTAACATCAAACGCTTAATCTGGATTTCCAGCGGAACATATACAACCCAGACCTGATCTACAAAACTTTCCCAGCCTACCTCAAACAAAAGTGGGATATCTAAAATAATTAATTTTTCTTTTTTTGCTATGGAATCTCGGCATTGATTGTGAATCTCGACCGAAACCAGAGGATGTATAATTGCCTCTAGCTTCTTCCGTAAAACACCATCTGTAAATACATCATTAGCGAATAAAGTACGGTTTAGTGCTCCGCTATCATTAAAATACTTAGAGCCAAAAATTTGTTTAACCTTAGATAAAACATCCGGGTTACGGTACAGTCCATGAACAAATTGGTCTGAGTCAAATACCTTAACCCCTCTTTCCTGAAACCATTTGGCAACACTGCTTTTTCCGCTGGCTATCCCACCAGTGAGTCCGACTTTTAACATATTCACCTCAGATTATCTTTATAAAACCTATCAATATAAATAGTAATCCAGGTACAACTTTAAGTTTATCCAAAATAACATCAGGCAATCTACCTGTCAAAATTTGACCCACCCTGATCATGAAAACTTGTAGAATTGCAACAAAAACGATCACATAAAAAGTAATCCCTGCCATACTAGCGGCTATTCCGGCTGCAAAACTGTCTAAGGCCAAAGCAATACCCAACAATATACTCTCTTTAACATTGATTGTACCAGACCTATCCAGATCAGCGGTAGCCGGGGTTTTAAGTACTTGAATTACTAAGCCGAAAACACTTAGGTTAATGCTAAAAAGCGTTTTACAAGTGTTTACTTTATAAGCATTTGTAGAAGTATATGAAGCCATAGCTGGAACGACTTTAGCTGTTCGCCGGCTTCTAAAAGCCAATATCAGGTGATAAATCCCTAAAAAAAGCAGTATACAAGCACCTAAAGAACCAGACGAAATTATTGAGACTTCTGAAAACAAAAGATGACCAAATAGCATAGAGATGGTCATAGCTAGGGCGGTACATAATCCAATGATACCCATGGATGCAAGCGGTATCCTGATCCTCTTTAAGCCGTAAGCCATACCGACTCCTAAGCCATCAAAACTCAAGGCCAAGGCAATACATAATGCTAATCCCATATCCTTACCCCTTATGCATTTTACTTTCAGGTTAATATATGGGATCGGCAAACCGTTGGTGAGTTAATCAGCTAGCTCTATCCATTCTTCTAACAAGTCATCATATTCAGCTTTTAAGTTATTGTATTTTTCATTGAGAATCAAAACCTGTTCATAATCACCCTGAAGTGATTCTAATTCTATTTCTAATTCTTTAAGGGCGGTTTCCATTTTAGCAATTTCTTGCTCAAGATTTATTAGTTTCTTTTCTCTACGTCTATTAGCCTTTGATTTCTCCTGATAGATTTTAGCAAATGCTTCATCTTTATTTTGTTTATCCTCCAGTTGGCTTTCAGCATTTTGCTCTTTAAATTCAAGGTAAGCGGTGTAATCTCCTTCAAACATTTCTAAGCTATTAGCTGTAAGCACTGCTACCTTGTTAATAATCCTATTTAAAAAGTAACGATCATGAGATACCATAAGAACGGTACCTTCATAATCTTGTATAGCATCTTCCAACATATCCCTGGTTTTAATATCAAGATGGTTAGTAGGTTCATCGAGCAATAAGAGATTACTGCGGGTTAAAAAGAGCTTACAGAGTGCCAATCTACTTTTTTCGCCGCCACTTAAGGTTTTTATGCTTTTGAAAACATCGTCTCCTCGAAAACCATACCTTGCTAATAAACTTCGTATTTGCGGATCGTCTAGCTGAGATGAATACCTAATCTCGTCAATTACCTTATCTTTTAAGCCTATATCCTCATGTTCTTGAGAATAATAACCAATAGACACATTTGCGCCTAACTTAATTTTTCCGCTGTACGGAATTTTGCCGGTAATAGCTTTGAGCAGACTTGTTTTGCCAACACCATTACGTCCAAGCAGGGCAATCCGCTCACCACGTCTGATAGAAAAGCTAATGTTTTTAAAAATAATATTTTCACCAAAGGCAACTGAAAGATCATTAACATCGAGAACCAAGTCACCAGCTCTGTTTACCTCACCAAAGTTTAGATTTATAGACTTGGAAATCTTGGGACCAGTAACAGCCGTTATTTTTTTAAGCTGTCGCTCCCTACCTTTGGCTTGTTTTGCCTTAATACCTGCGCCATGCCTTCTTATGTATTCTTCCAACGAAGCAATTTTCTTATTTATTTTTTGGGATTCCCGAAGTAAAGATTTTTCCTCCAAGGCTCTTTGAAGTTCGTATGCCGAATAGTTGCCAGAATATTGTTTCACCTTTCCATTCTGAATTAACAATATTTTATTCACAACCCGGTCTAAAAAATATCTATCGTGAGACACAACTATCAAAGAGCCTGGATAGCTTTCCAAAAACTTTTCGAGCCATTCTAGCGCGTCAACATCTAAATGATTGGTAGGTTCATCCAAAACCATTAAATCCGGCCGGGTAAGTAAAAGTTTGCTAAGAGCCAAACGGGTCTTTTGACCACCGCTTAATTCAGCGATATTTTTAGAGTGATCTCGTTCCAACCCGAGACCGGTAAGAATTCTTCTGATTTGCGCCTCTAAGGCATATCCTCCTGAACGTTCATAATTTTCTCTTAGATTACCGTATTGTATCAGAGTCTTTTCATCGGTAGCCTCAGACAACTGAATTTCAAGGCGGCTGATGGCTTCCCTCATTTCTAGAATCTCTTTTTTTTCTAAAAGCATTATTTCAAATACGGTCCCATTTTCAAAACTATCAGCAGGCTTTTGAGGGAGGTAGCCTATCGTTAAAGGTCTTTCTATACTTCCTTTTGCCAAAGACAGCTCACCAATAATTGCTTTCAACAATGTGGTCTTTCCTGCCCCATTTTCTCCAATCAAGCCAATTTTTTCTCCACGTTCAATCCTAAATGATACATCTTCTAAAAGTAAATTTCCCGCCACTTCAATGTCTAAATTATTACAAAAGAGAATACTCATTTAAGTCTTTAACTCCTATAAATACTATGTCTAAAACAAAACTACAAAAGCTACTTTTGACAGCCTAAACAATATACAGTGGTTCTCCCGGCAACTTTTGCTTTAGTTAGTTTCTGGCCACATACTTTGCAGGCTTGTCCGGCTCTTCCGTAAACCATTAGGCTTTCTTGAAATAAACCCTTATTGCCGTTAGCGTCTCTATAGTCCCTAAAAGATGTGCCCCCGGCTTTTATTCCTTCTTTTAAGACCTCGCATATAGAATCGTATAATAATATTATCTCCGATACTTTTAGAGATTCAATATTCCTTTGAGGTAATACTCCGGCTTTGAACAAAGCTTCATCTGTATAAATGTTACCCAATCCTGCCAGTACTGTTTGATCAAGCAATGCTGCTTTAATACTGCTCTTTTTCTTTGCTAGCTGCTGCCCTAATAAAATAAAATTAAAACTTTCATCTAAAGGTTCTGGTCCAAGTTTCGCTAGAAATGGTACGTCATGGATATTTTCAGTAGAAACAATTTGGATTCTTCCAAACTTCCTAATATCAGAATAATGTAATTCACCTTGTTCCAAGCAAATTACCACATGTGTGTGCTTATCGACTGTAGTTTTTTCTTTATAATAAACTAGGCGCCCAGTCATCCTGAAATGCACTATTAATGTATAGTTATTATCTAAATGTAGTAGAAGATATTTTCCACGTCTACTTAAACCATCTATAATCTTATCTTTTAATAATTCAACAAAATCTTCACCCGGTACAGATATTACAGCAGAAGGCCAAAATATCTTGGCATCCAGAATCCTTTTTTTTAAAATATTTTTTTCAAGCGTTCTTTTTATGCTTTCAACTTCTGGTAATTCAGGCATAGGCTTAACTCCTTGTAAAATATAGTTGGTTTTCCAACATGCTGAAAAACAACTTTATATATGTTCGGCAGAACTATCTATCTATTTTATAAGGTTCCATCTCATACCAGTTTTTACCCACTTTACAGTCCACTATTAAAGGAACCGAAAGTGAATAAGCATTTTCCATAGAATCTATCACTATCTTGGCCACCCTATCCAGACTATCTGGGTTGACCTGAAGCAGTAATTCATCATGAACCTGAAGTAAAATATTGGCTTCATCTTCTTTAAGGTTATTAGCAACCTTAAGCATCGCAATTTTCATAATATCAGCCGCAGTTCCTTGAATTGGAGAATTCTTTGCGACTCGCTCCCCAAATTGTCGGGTAATCCTATTTGAGTGTTTTAATTCCGGGATTCTCCTAAGCCGATTTAACAAAGTCCTTACTTCGCCTTTTTCTTTAGCCTTCTTAACGACTTCTTCCAAATAAAGTTGAACCCCGCTATATCTTTCAAAGTATTTTGTAATATAATATTTTGCTTCTTTTCGGGGAATAGATAAGTCCCGTCCCAGACCATAATCTGTTAGGCCATAAATGAGTCCAAAATTTACCGCTTTCGCTTTTCTTCTCATTTCTGGAGTTACTTGTTCCATTGGAACTCCAAATACCTCAGAGGCCGTTCGGCTATGCACATCTTCCCCTCGTACAAAGGATTCACAAAGAAGTGGATCCCGTGAATAATGAGCCAAAATTCGCAATTCAATTTGAGAATAATCGGCTCCGAGCAAAAGCCAACCTTCTTTGGTAGGCTTAAAAATCTTTCGAAGTTTCCTCCCCTCCTCCATTCTAATTGGTATATTTTGTAAGTTAGGTTCTACACTGGAGAGCCTTCCAGTAGCTGCTACAGTTTGCTGATAAGTCGTATGGATTCTACCTTCGACTATTTGACTCAAAATCCCTTTAACATATGTCGAATTTAATTTGACAAGCTGCCGATATTGTAGCACTTTTTCAATAATTGGATGCTCAGACTGTAATTCCTCCAAAGTTTCAGCATCAGTGGAAAAACCAGTCTTAGTTTTTTTCAAAGGCGGAAGTCCAAGGTCTTCAAACAGAACTTTACCTAGTTGCTGAGGTGAATTAATATTGAATTCCGAACCACCAAGTTCATAGATTTCCTTTTCTAGCTGTAGAATTTTATTTTCAAGCTCTTGCTCATATTCAACTAATAGTTCCTGATCTATGGCAATACCTGTTTTCTCCATTTCAGCCAATACTAAACTAAGGGGTTCCTCAATATTATGCAATAGGTGTTCAAGATTTTGCACTGCTAGGCTTTCCACATATTGCTCCGCCAACTTTTGTAATAAATAAGCTTCTTGATCGATAGAAAGTGAAAGTGGATCACTTACATATTCCTTAAGAAGTTCAGTGGAACTATAGCTTGAGCGACCAGGATTCAGCAAGTATGCGGCTAAACTTAGATCCAGGTCGACACCGGCTAACGACTTACCTTCATTCAATAACAGAGTATAAAGTGTTTTGCTGTCAGCTACTATTTTTAAAATACTGTCATCTGCTAATAATTCATTCCATTTTTCCAACACTGTTAAAGCCTGGGATTCACGGTTTAAAGAATAGGCATATTTTCCGTCATAGATCCCCATCTTTGTCCATTTACTCTGGTGCACATTCGAACCCTCGTACTGATAACTAATTACCAAGCTAGTTTTATTATCCTGCCAGCTATTCATCTGCTCTAACCAAGAAGCCCCATCCAGTTCTTTCTGTGTTACGGAAAAGCTCTGCTCTTTTACATAATAACTATGATTTTGCTGAGCTATTTCATTATCAGGAATTTGCTGTATTAAGCTTTTCTCAAAAAGTCGAGCAACGGTATGTAAACTATAGCGATTCAAAACTTCAAGGACTTTTGCCAAGTCAGGCTCACACCACTTTAATTGTTCCAACGTAAAGTCAATTGGAGCATTATGAATCATCGTAGCTAACTGTTTACTTAATATAGCCTGCTCTTCATACTCCTGAAGCAGTTTCTGAATTCTCTTTCCTTTAACGTTACTTTTGTTCCTAAGAACATTTTCTACCGTACCATATTCGTGCAAAAGTTTTAATGCAGTCTTTTCCCCAACTCCAGGGATACCTGGAATATTATCCGAAACGTCACCCATTAGGCCTTTCAAATCTGTGATCTGGTAGGGTTTTAAACCGTAGCGTTCATATACTTTGTTTTCATCATAACACTGAACTTCGGTAATCCCTTTAACTGTTAAGTAAACCTTAGTATTAGAAGAAACAAGTTGCAAAGCATCACGGTCTCCGGTAAAAATACTTATTTCTAGCCCCTTCTGAACAGCTTTATCGTTTACTGTAGCTATTAGATCGTCCGCTTCATATCCCTCTAGTTCTAAAATAGGAACAGACATGACATTAAGTATTTCCTTGAGGTAAGAAAACTGAGGTTTTAAGGTATCCGGTGTTTCCTTTCTTTGTGCTTTATATTCACTAAATTGTTCTATTCTAACTGTAGGTTTTGATTTATCAAAAACAATAGCCCAATAATCTGGCTTCATTTCCTTTTGGAGTTTAATTAGCATTGTTAGAAAACCATGCACAGCATTTGTCGGCAAGCCATCGGCGGAGGTAAGCGCTGGTAGAGCATAGAAAGCTCTATACACTAAACTGTTGCCATCTACTAGCATTATCTTGGCCATCAAATTGCTCCTTTCATTTTTATCACCAAACATTTTTTATAATTAGTCCTTAGTTAATAGCATATTTTAATATTAACATATTTAACGTATTATTATAACATTTACTCGAATCATATATACAAGAGAGTCATTTTTACTCTAATCTAGCAGTTTTGGGCAAAATAAAAAGGTCTGAGATAATCTCAAACCATTAAACAAAAGTAGTATAAACACTATTGTATATGATAACTTGGATTTTATATTACGATTATTGAATAAAACAAAACATCAGGCACGTTTCAGGCAGAAATCCAACGGTCTGTTTAGGCCTAAAAAATAAAAATAGGCTCTGTGAGCCTTGATAAATCCTGGTGCCGAAGGCCGGGGTCGAACCGGCACGTCTGTTAGGACATCGGTTTTTGAGACCGACGCGTCTGCCAATTCCGCCACTTCGGCAACTGCTTTAATATACTAACATGTTCAGCTTTAAGAGTCAAGAAAAACTTTATAGCTAGAAGTTTTCCAAAAATAGTTCTTGAAGTAGAGTAGTCCTTGTTGAGGACCTAAAATAAAGCTTTACTATATCTAACTACCAATTATATCAGTTAAGATTTCATGTGCTTCTTCGGCTTCAGACTCTAACACAAGTATTTCAGTCGCAACACTGTTTGAATGAGGTGAGGAACCTATTGGTCTGAGTTTAGTAAGGATACCTTCGGCTGCCAAAGCTTTTTGATATTTCTCTGCTATGTTTTTATTAGCTGCGATATATATTACTGTCCACATAAGATATCCCCCAATTGTTCATTAAAATATTATAGAGACTTTTTATACTTAGCGTACAATGCTTTTTCAACATTTAACGGAACGAACTCAGTTACACTTCCATTGAGACTCGCCGCCCATTTGATGGCACTTGAGCTTATAAAAGAATAATCACTCTTAGTCATCAAAAAAACAGTTTCAATGTCCGGAGCAAGTTTTTTGTTCATTAAAGCTAACTGAAATTCATACTCAAAATCTGTCATCGCTCGAAGACCTCTTATCAGCGCTACAGCTCCACACTGACGAGCAAAGTTGACTGTTAATCCGCTAAATGTCCGTACTTCAACGTTATTATACTCTTTTACTTCGCTCTCCAGCAATTGTTTGCGTTCTTCCAAAGAAAAAAGAGTATCTTTGTTATTATCATAAGCTACGGCAATAATCACTTTATCAAATAGCTTTACTGCTCTGGTAAGTATGTCTAGATGTCCATTAGTAACTGGATCAAATGTTCCCGGATATACTGCTATCCTCATTGACTTTCCTCCATTTGCCTTTTAACTGTTATATTAATAATTCTTGCAACAACAAAACTATTAAGTCTTCGCTTTAAAAACAGATATTCCTTCAAAAAGTTCAATATTTTTATTGTTGTAAGTGTAACCCAAAGTGAGACTTCTTTTTGGAGCGATTATTGCCATTTTACATTTTCTTTTCCAACCAAAACTTGCAATTTTTGGTCTAAATCTAAGGTATATCTGACGCTATAATCAGTGTTAATTTTAAATACTTTTTTGCTTTCTTCGAAGTAAAAATATACTGGAATAGGTCCTTTGAAATCACTAAACAAACCCATGAGATTATTTATCAAGTTTTTATCGCTTTCATTTTCTAACTTAACAAATAATCTAGACTGTTTCATTAGTTCTTGAGAATTTTGTTTTTCAGCAGTAGCGGACAATTGTTTAGTAGCTAGATATTCATCTAAAGTCACAATGTTTTCAGCAAAAACCTTCTTTTCTTCTTCATTAACATAAAGTTTTCCATATACAATAACAATTAAGTCGTTATGAAGATTCAAAGTTTCCGCAAATATCCTCGGAAAAACTAATACCTCAACTGAAGCGGCTAGATCTTCCAGGACAAAGCTAGCCATCATTTCGCCCTTTTTGGTTATTGTTTGACGATAAGAGTTAATTATTCCGCCCAAGATAACTCTTTCATCCTGAAAATGTTCTAAACAAGTAGCTATATCCGAGCTTATAATGTTTTTTAAGTAGTCATTAACTGAAAGTAATGGATGCGTAGTAAGGTATATACCAATATATTCCTTTTCCATTTTTAAAATTTGATCTTCCGTAAATTCTGGAACATCTGGCATTACTAAGTCATCCTCTATCTCAGTCTGACCAGCCAAATCGAAAAAGGAAATTTGTCCAAGTTCTGAATCTCTTCTTCTGCTATGGGCAAGCTCTAAAGCTTGATCTAACACCCTGATGGCTTGAGCTCTATTGCAAAGAGAGTTAAAGGCTCCTGCTCTTATCAAGCTTTCTAAAGACCTCTTATTTATTACTTTTGGATCAATACGTAAAACAAAATCATAAAAAGATTTAAATTTACATTTTTCTCTTTCGGACATAATATTTTGAACCAATTGACTACCAACATTTCGGATGGCCTCCAGTCCAAAACGGATAGCATTTTTTTCTATAGTAAAGTCTTTACCACTGTATTGAACGTCAGGAGGAAGTATTTCTATCCCACTGGCTCGTGTTTCCTGAATATAAAATGAAATCTTATCGGAGGAACCTATTGCCGAGCTTAATAGAGATGCGGCAAACTCTAACGGATAGTTTGCTTTTAAATAAGCAGTTTGGTAAGAGATTACCGCATACGCAGTGGCGTGTCCCTTATTAAAGCCGTACTCAGCAAATTTGGCCATCAATTCAAAGATTTCCTGGGCTTCGTTTTCTTTTACTCCTAAACGAATAGCACCCGGAATAACCCAATCCCCATTCTGATCTTGCAAACCATATATGAAAAATTGTCTTTCTTCATCCATTATTTTTTTATCTTTTTTGCCCATTGCTCGCCTAAGTAAATCAGCACGTCCCAAAGAATATCCAGCTAACTTTTGAGCAATCTGCATCACTTGTTCCTGGTAAACAATAATTCCATACGTGGAACTTAGAATTTCCTCTAGTTTGGGATGAAGGTAAGTAATTTTCCCCCCATGTTTTCTTTTTATGAATTCTGGAATTTGCTCCATAGGTCCCGGTCTGAACAAAGCTAAAACGGCAATAATATCTTCGAAACAATTTGGTTTAAGTTCTTTAAGTATTGCTCTCATACCGCTGCTTTCCAACTGAAATACCCCGGTACTGTTTCCCTCTGCCAGGAGATCATAAGTTTTTTTATCATCTAAAGGTATTTCATCTAAATCTAGTTCTATTCCTTTGGTTTCCTTAATTTTCTGTAAGGTTTTAGTAATAATAGTTAGATTTCTTAAACCTAAGAAATCCATTTTTAATAAACCTATTTCTTCAACCGTTTTCATCGGGAATTGGGTCATCAAAAAGCCTTCTGTGGTTTTTTGTAAAGGGAGATAATTAGTTAAGGGCTCTTGAGCAATTACCACACCCGCTGCATGAGTAGAAGCATGCCTTGGCATGCCTTCTATTGCTTTAGATATATTATAAAGATTCCGAATATCTTCCTCTTCAAGTAGACGGTTTAATTCTGGCGATATTTGCTGGGCTCTATCCAAAGTAATTCCCAATTCGTTAGGAATCGCTTTGGCAACCCTATCGACTTTGCTCAACGGAATATTTAACACCCGGCCAACATCTCTAATAGCAGCCTTTGCGCCCATGGTACCGAAAGTTATGATTTGACAAACCTTATCTGCGCCATATTTCTCAGTTACATATTTTATAACTTTTTCTCGACCTTCAGGGTCAAAGTCAATATCGATATCTGGCATAGAAATTCTTTCCGGATTTAAAAATCTCTCAAAGAGCAGGTCGTGGCGCAAGGGCTCTACTGAAGTAATACCTAATAGATAGGCAACCATACTAGCCGCAGCCGAACCTCGACCTGGTCCGACCATAATCCCTTGCTCTCGGGCATAACGGCAGAAGTCTGAGACTATCAAAAAGTATCCAGAAAACCCGGTTTGGATAATAATATTCAACTCATATTTAAGACGGTCTCGCTCAACTCTTGAAGCATTTGGATAATATTTAGGAAATGCTTTCCAACATAGTTCACAGAGATATTCGTCTAAAGTATAACCTTCCGGTACATTAAAATCAGGTAAAAAATGCCTGCCGAAACTAAATTCGACATGGCACCTATTCGCTATTTCATTGGTAATGGATAATACCTCAGGAGTTTCCCCAAAAAGCAAAGCCATTTCTTGCTCACTTTTTAAATAAAACTCGCTACCTTCAAAGCTCATTCTATTGGTATCGGCTAAGGTCTTACCTGTCTGTATGCAAAGCAACACATCTTGGATAAAGGCATCTTCTTTTTGTACATAATGCACATCATTAGTAGCAACCAATGGAATATTGGTCTCTTGATGAAGTTTCCAAAGTCCATTGTTAACAACCCTTTGGTCATTTAACCCATGGTTTTGAATCTCTAAAAAGAAATTATCTCTGCCAAATATTTCAAGATAGTCAAAGGCTGCTTGTTTGGCGCTTTGATAATTATCCTGAAGAAGGTAATCTGGTATCTCTCCGGCTAAACAAGCGCTAAGAGCTATCAGGCCTTCATTATATTTTTGTAACAACTCTTTGTCTGCTCTAGGTTTGTAATAAAAACCGTCAATATGAGCTTGAGACACTATTTTTACCAAGTTTCGGTAACCTTCGTTATTTGTCGCAAGCAAAACTAGATGATAGTTTTTATCATCCTTATTTATACCTTTCTCTGTTCTTTTACCCGGGGCAACATAGATCTCACAACCAATTATGGGTTTTACCCCGTACTTTTTGCAAGCTTTATAGAAATCCACAATCCCATACATAACCCCATGGTCAGTAATAGCTAAGGAAGTCATGCCTAGCTCTGCTGCTTTTTGTACGAGGGATTCGATTTTTGCGGCACCATCTAACAGACTGTACTCTGTATGTACATGTAGATGAGTAAACATAAGCTATTTATTATCTCCCATCCGCGCCGACATAAGCCCCTTAACAAATATATCCTGTTCGTTATAAACTTCTATTTCTATATTACAGTGTTTTCTAGTTACTAATAATAATTTAGCAGTAATACTGATTTCCGTCCCGACCGGTACAGGATGAAGCTGATAAAAAGTAAAATTTTCGGTTATAGAATCCAAACGATATTTTTTTCTCAGGGCTATATATCCGGCTGTATTCATTAATGTCACAAGCACTCCGCTACTGGCTGAGCCAAATTCATTGGCCATAAATTGGGTTATTTCCCCTTTTATAGTTAGATTTTCTGGGTCATCGACATAGTGGAAGCCGCTTAAAACCAAATTGTCCACTGTCTCACCATATTGAGGTTGTTTTTGAATCTGCTGTAAAGCTTCTAATACGTCCGCTAAGCCGACTATTCCAATTAATTTGTTGTCTTCTACCACTGCCGCTAGCTCAATTCCTTCCCAGACCATTTTTCTTGAGACGTGGGTGACCGAATCATCTCTGCCAACGGTAAAAGGGTTCTTGCTCATTACTTTGCTAATAAAAACTCCTTGATCGGCTCCGGCTACATCAACTGCTGTTACCATACCTACGACATTCATTTCCTTATCAACTACTGGAAAACGGCTATGTCCAGTTTTATGCGAGAGTTTATACCAATCTTCGACAGTCGCAGTTTCATCAAGATATTTAACATCTGTTATCATTATATCCTCTACTAACAAGAGCTCCTTCTCAATCAAGCGATCAAAAAGAGCTCTATTAATCATAGTAGTGACGACGAAAGTATCATAAGGGGAGCTAATAATAACTGAATTATTTTGCTTAGCTAAATCTACTACCTCTTGTTCTGGTTCTAAACCACCGGTAATAAGAATTGGCACGTTATTTTTCAGAGCCAATAATTGAGCATCAATCCTATTACCTACAATACAAAGAGAGTCCTCCTCCAGAAAACGCTCCAAATCTTTCGTTTCCATCGCCGCAATAATAAATTTACTCGGGCGCTCTTCTAATCTGTTCTCGCCACAAATTGTAATACCTTCAACTATTTGAGCTACTTCATTTAAGGTTAAGTCTTCAATTTGCCTTTCCTTTACAGCTTCGATTCTTAAGGTTCCTACTTTAGGAATGGATCGTACCAAACCTTTACTTTCTGCTTCTTTAATAGCTCGATACGCAGTCCCTTCACTCACATCGAGCTCTTTAGCAATAAAACGAACAGAAACTTTACTTCCTATATCTAAGTTTTCAATAAAGTTCAAAATCTGCTGATGTTTTGTCTTATTCAATAATAACGCCCCACCTATTTTTCTTATAATTATACCATAAGGTGGAGCGTAATACTATTTGTTATATAATAAACTCTATTTTTCTTACTTGTTTTTTATTTTTTTTTTGCGTTGGGATAATATTCCCCCTATTTTTCCTGATAATCTAGGGCTTAGCGATGCCCAACCTTCATTATTTATCTGTTCTATAATACCTAGTTCAGCGGCAATTTCCATCTTTAAATTCTCAATTAATTCATCGCCATTATTAACCTTATTGCCTTTAGCCTTACTTCTCTTCTGTTGATGCTGCATAACCACTTTTATGTCCTCCTTACCTCGATTATACGGAAATAACAGCAAATGATCCTTCTCTAAAAGGACATTGAGGTTTTTTTAGCGAGTTTGAATTATTTAATCTGCATATACCATTTTCAGCGTATATACAGTCTCTGATGCATTCTTTAGTTCTAATATCTATCACTCCTTGCAATTTCCCTCAAACTTAGCTATCACATTTAACAGCATAAAATCTATGCGGCTTCTGCTATTTTTCCCGTTTTAATAAAAAAATATCCTGAAGAATTCCAGGATATTTACTGTCTTTTCTTTATTTAGGTTTTAAAAAGTATTAGGAAAACTCATATACTTGCCCCGGCTGGAGTAAAATGCCTTTGCTTACGGGAGCCTTCTTTTCTAATATATTAATAAATTCTATTGCATCCTGTTGAATAACAGGAAAAGTATTATAGTGCATAGGAATTACCGCTTTAGGTCTTAGCATTTGGGTAGCAATTATTGCATCATCAGGTCCCATCACATAGTTATCCCCAATTGGCAGCATAGCCAAATCTATATCGAATAGTTTCCCTAGCAATTCCATATCTCCGAACAAACCAGTATCTCCAGCATGGTATAAAATTTTCCCCTCAGTGTTGATAATGAAACCACAAGCAAGTCCTCCGTAAAGCATATTTCCATCATTATCTGGTATCCCTGACCCATGGAAGGCAGGAGTAAGTTTTACTGTGCCAAACGGAAATGTGTATTTCCCACCTATATGCATATGATGTACTCTTACCCCAAATTTTTCTGCATAACAACCTATTTCAAAATTAGATACAATTAAGGCCCCTGTTTTTTGGGCAAGCTCAATAGCATCTCCCAAATGATCACTATGTCCATGCGAAATCAATATTGCATCAAGTTCTTCGAAGTCATCCGGTGTTAACTTTGCTTGGGGATTATGTCTTAAAAAAGGGTCGATTATAATATTCCCTGCAGCCGAAACAATTTCAAAACATGCATGACCATGAAATATTACTTTCATACCTATTCCTCCTTATTCTTAACATAAAAGCTTTTTCTATTAAAGCTCTTTAATGTTTGATATTTCCTAAACATAATACTCAAGATAAAAAGGATATTGGTTATAACAAGTAATAAGGCTATGTAAAGATGTCCATAAACGCTTAATATTGCTGCTAAACCGAAACAGATACTTATTAAATAAAGGACTAATACCGCTTGGCGTTGAGTTAAGCCAGCATCCAATAAGCGATGGTGAAGATGGCCTTTATCTGCTCGAATAATGGATTTCCCTTTCCATTTTCTTCTGATCACCGCACATACCAGATCGACCAAAGGCATACCTAGAACCAACAAAGGAAATACCAAACCAAAAACAGTCGCCGTTTTTAAAAGCCCCCAAAGGGAAACCGCACCAATAATGTATCCTAAAAACATACTTCCCGAGTCGCCCATAAAAATCCTAGCTGGATGAAAATTATAAAAAAGAAAGCCCAAAGCAACGCCGGCTAATGCCAACATAAAGTGAGAAGCCACGACTTGATCAATTTTGTCCGCAGACCAAAACAGTATTAATGCGGCAATAAAACAGATTCCTGCAGCCAGCCCGTCAAGCCCGTCTGAGATATTTACAGTATTAACAATACCTACTATCCAGAAAACTGCAAAAATATAACCGATCAAACCAAGTTCAACAGTGCCCAATAAGGGCAAGGTGATCTGTTGAACTGAAAGCCCAAAAAAAAGTGGAATTATTGAAGCAATTATTTGACAGGCAAGTTTGGGTAATGCCCGTATTCCCCTTATATCGTCAACTATCCCTACAATAACAATAAGGGTACTCCCTAGAAACAATCCCACAACCATAGTATTGAGATTCATGGTTAAAACAACTGCTAGCCAGAAGGAAAGATAGATTGCAACACCGCCCATGCGAGGGGTCGGCACAGTATGGACCCTACGCTCTTCAGGATAGTCCATAACATTAAACTTCTTAGCAGTTTTTATAGCTAGAGGAGTAAAGATTAGTGCCAAAAGAGCTGCTAGAAAAAAGATAGTTATATATGTAAACATTCGTTACCCCCTATGTAACACTATTTAACAAAGTCCCGGAAAATTCCATTGTCTTAACACCTCATAGGTTACAATAGCAACAGAGTTAGCCAAATTTAAAGATCTGGCTTCATTTACCATAGGCAAACGTATCTGATTATCCGGATATAGTTTTAAAATTTCCGGTGCTAGACCCTTTGTCTCCCTTCCAAATACAAGATAGCAACCACAGTTATATTCAACGCTAGTATAAAAATTTGAAGCTTTTGTCGTCGCCAAAAACCTCTGACCTTTGGGGTTTTGAGCTTCAAAATCCGAAAAGTTTTCATAAATCTTGATATTAACTAAATGCCAGTAATCTAGTCCAGCTCTTTTTAAATGTTTATCATCTATACTGAAGCCTAAAGGTTTAACCAAATGCAAATTCGCCCCGACAGCAGCGCATAACCGGACAATATTTCCCGTATTCGGCGGGATCTCTGGTTCAACTAAGACAATGTTTAGGTTTTTTATCATAATATCGACCGTTTTCTTCGCAATATTGATATAGAAACTGAATATAATGTAATTTAAAATATATTATAACCTGAAAAACCTTAAAAGTATATTAGATTGGATTTATTAGTCAGACCATTGTTATGATATCTTAAATTATGTTATTATAATCTAAATTCATATAAAGGGGTGTTTGCAATGCTGTCTGAAGAAGATCGCCGTCTCTTACATATCCTTGAACAAGACTGTCGATTAACTCCGGAAGAATTATCTATCCAAACCGGCTTAACCCCCGACTATATTAATAAAAAGATCAAACAATGGGAAAAAGATAAAGTAATAGTCAAATACAGTTTGCTAGTTAATCATGAAAAACTTGAAGAAGATCGGGTAACTGCACTCATTGATCTTAAAGTACTCCCACAGCGCGGTGAAGGTTACGATAAAATTGCTCAAAGATTTCAGAAATTCCCGGAAATTAAATCAGTTTTTTTAATGTCAGGCAACTATGACCTATGCCTTTTAATTGAAGGGAAAAACATGTATGAAATAGCTCAATTCGTTTCAGATAAATTATCACCGTTGGATGTAATTGAAGCCACTTCTACCCGCTTTGTTCTCCGTCGTTATAAACAAGATGGTATTGAGTTTTACGGAGAGGAAGAAAGACCTAAACGTCTGGTGATTTCACCATGAAGCAATATTTATCCCCTTTAGCCGCAAACCTCAAACCTTCCGGCATTCGCAAATTTTTTGACCTGGCTTCCAGCATGGAAAATGTAATATCCCTAGGGGTCGGGGAACCTGATTTCTTTACACCTTGGGTAATGAGGGAATCCGCAATATTTTCTCTAGAACAGGGTCAGACAATGTATACAAGCAATGCGGGCCTTATCGAACTAAGAAGGGAATTGTCAAACTACCTGGCAAAACACCAAGGCTTAAACTATAATCCTGAAAATGAAATACTGATAACAGTTGGAGCCAGCGAAGCAGTTGACCTTGCCATGCGCACTCTTATATCTCCGGGTGACGGCGTATTAATTCCGGATCCTTCTTATGTTGCGTACGCCGGCTGCGCAACAATAGCAGGTGGTGAAATCCACTACATACCGTTACGGGCCGAAAACGATTTTCGACTTCAAGTAGATGACCTTCGACTTGCTTATACCCCTAATTGCAAAGTCTTAGTACTATCCTACCCGAACAATCCAACCGGGGCCATCATGACCAGAGAAGATCTCCTACCTATTGCCCGGTTTGTCTGCGAAAATGATTTAATAGTCATTTCGGATGAGATCTATTCTGATCTCACCTATGAAGGAAATCACACTCCTTTTGCTACATTGCCTTATATGCGCAACAGAACCCTGCACATAAGCGGTTTTTCGAAAGCCTACGCTATGACTGGCTGGCGTATAGGCTATGTTACCGGTCACTCTGACCTCATTCAGGCAATGACCAGAATTCATCAATATTCCATAATGTGTGCCCCAATTATGGCACAAATAGCAGCTTTAGAAGGATTAAGAAATGGCGAATCGGCTAAGAAAAGCATGCTGCTAGAATATGATAGACGTAGACGTTTAATGGTCCACGGTTTTCGGGAAATGGGACTCACCTGTTTCGATCCTTTGGGAGCATTTTATGTTTTCCCCAATATAACTGTAACGGGACTCAGTTCAGATGAATTCGCCGAACAACTACTTAAAGAGGAAAGGGTCGCCGTGATTCCGGGTATCGCCTTCGGTCCTGCAGGCGAAGGTCATATTAGATGTTCCTACGCCTATTCTACCGAGCAGCTCAAAGAAGCTCTGGAAAGAATAGCTCGTTTTGTTAAGAAAAGGCTTTAAAACGAAAAGCTATAAAAGTTATCGTTTTTCTTTGGTCTGAATATACTCTTGATAAGCTTTATGTAAAAAAATATCATCTAAATCCGTTTGCCCTTCAATCAGGGCTTTTTTTCTTACATGATTCTTAAATTCACCTAATCCCGGACCGGTTAACTTTAAGGTGTTAGCATATTCCCTAAAAATACTCCAATTGATATTATCAATGTTTTCATATTGCCATAAAGCTATTTCAAGCAATTCTCTAAATATCTTTTCAAATATAATATTTTGCTGTTCAGTATGGACCTTTCCGGCTCCATAATCGGCTTTCCATAACATAAGAAAATCATGAATCCTTTGCAGGCGGCAGACTCTGCCATCCCAACAGATATCCCACACAAATTCGGCAGCCCTATCTCTAAAGGATCTTTTGGTTTTTTTCCCTCTTAATTCAGGCATGAAAGTGAGAGTGGCATTCATATGTTTTCCTACCAGATATAGCAACTCTTCTTCCCTTTTCCGCCCTTCCCCTTCAAAAAACATAGCAAAAGAATACCTTTGTAAAACATTTTTTAAGAGTTCGGTACTGGCTCTCTCATGGTTAAGAAAATGTCTTTTGCCATTCTCGACCATAGTCAAGCCTTTTGTCGCCGTTTCCCCCACTAGCAATCTTTTGAACTGAACGATATTCGGATAATGATCCGGTCTGGCACCGAGTACTTTAATTTCCTTACCTAATAAATCTTTAAATTTATTATCTAGTTCCTTATCCCCTCTAGTGCCAATTATCTTGTATCCTTCAATGTAGTAGCTGTTATTATCGTAACTTAATGTTCCGGCAACATAACACTCACGGCTTGCCACTTCCCACTTGCCAATATCATGAAATAGGGCAGCTATTCGCAAAAAAAGATCTTCGGGAGTATTACGAAAAACCGCTAGAGTATGTTCCCATACATCCAAAGAATGGTATTGATTCTGTACCAAACCTTTCAATCGAGCTAATTCTGGTACAAAAACTTCCCAGTAATCCAACTCGTCCAGAAGCTTTACGGCTTTTTCCGCTTGAGCCAAAACTAAGATTTCAGCCAACTCGGCAGTTATCCTTTCCTTAGATACACCAACCAATAAAGCAATTAAGTCCTTGGCTCCTTCCCAAGTACTTTGCTCTATTTCCATTTCATATTGTACGGCATATTTAACCATCCGCAAAACTCTGACCGGATCTTCTCTAAAGGTACTAAAAGGATTGTTACATGTCTTTATTATTTTCTTTTCCAGATCAATACTCCCTTGGAGTGGGTCAAAAATCTGATTTGTAAAAGGATTTAGATACATGGCATTGATCGTAAAATCCCGTCTTAAGGCATCTTGCCTCAGATCCTCCGCCTGTACTATGTCGATCCGATTATTATGCTGAAAAACGGATACAGTGTTGAATTTTGCTCCTATTTTCTGGGGATTTAATCCTTTTTCTAATAGGATATTCTCTAATTGATCTGAATTTAGAGAAGTAACAAGATCAAGGTCCTTGGCTTCGGAGCCAAGGATTATATCTCTTACAGCACCGCCGACTAACCAAACAGGAGAATGTTCTACTAACACATTAATGACTTTTTCTTGAAATTCATTCATACTATCCCTCCAAATATTAATAGCCGGCAGGTAAATCAACCAGATTAACCGTAGTGACAACTATTATGAACGTTTTTATTTTTTATTAAACACACATAACTAATAAGGAGGTTTATTTTAAGTTTTCAGGATTTAAACCCTGCAATGCAGGTGGAACAAACCGGCCATCCTTACGTATAAGCTCCCCATCAAAATATATTTCTCCGCCGCCA
>JAAYSI010000308.1 GCA_012524045.1 Peptococcaceae bacterium
AATATTATTTTGGGATTATTATTTAAAAATGAAGCAAATGTATATTGTTTTGGATGATTTTTGATTTTAGTAGTGAAAAACAGAATTTAATATGATATTATGAAAAAAGCAAATACCTATCTATCATCGTCTGGCGGTGTGTCAGCCGCTTGGAAGAGAAGGGTTCTGATTGCTCCTCTAGGACTATTAGTGAAGCTACGCTGCAAGATGCTGTAGTAAAGGCAATCAATGAGGTGTTAGAAAGTAAAAATACCTTCCTTACTGTTCTGCAGGAGAACATAGCGGCAGTTTTAAATGATGATAACGACCAGACCATTCAAGAGATAGAAAGCAGGCTAAATGAGCTGCAGCAAGAGCTTCTTCAACTGGTCAATACAAAAGCAGACTATCAAAAAGTGGCGGATGAAATTTACCATCTGCGTGAACTCAAGCAGAACATACTGGCCGAGAATGCTGAGCGTGAAGGCAAGCGGGAACGTATAGAAGAAATGATGAAGTTTATACATGACCAGTCTGTTGAATTACAAGAATATGATGAGCAGTTAGTAAGAAGGCTTATTGAAAAGATAACAGTATTTGATGAAAAACTAACTGTCGAATTTAGGTCAGGAGTTGAACTCGACGTTAAGATGTAAAGTTATGATTGACCGCCAATCAAAGGGTTACACCTCAATTGGCGGTCTTCTTATTTATACAAATATATGAACAATTATATAGACAAAGTGGTTAATCAGATGTATAATCATGGTAACAAACCTAGTCGGTCGAGGTGAAAAGTATGGACGTAAAAATAGATAGTTTAATACCCTTTGATTTATTACGAACTGATCTGGAACATGTTTTTTCAGTGGTAGAAAAGAACGGAAAAGTCGTTCTTCTTAAAGATAATAAGCCTGCTTATATTGTGCTGAAATACGATGAAAAGGACATAATTGCTGATAATGTCGCAGACAAGCATGCTAACTATACACTTCAGGAAGCTATGAAGATAGTGCTATCAGAGGTTGAAAACAAAACTATGCATGCATCTGAGCTGGCAGATGAAATATACAAACGTAGGTTGTATTTGCAGAAAAACGGGAAGAAAGCGCAATATACACAGATTAGGGCGAGGTGTGGGCATTACCCGGAATTATTTGAGGCCCTCCCCGGTAACTATATCAAATTAAAGGATGGTGTAGAGTAATGAATGGTGAAACACTATGGAATCACGTAACTTCGGTTTTATCATCATCGGGAGTAGAAATACAAACTACAACAGGTCTTTGGTTTACAGCATCGTCCCGTGATGGAAGGTTGTATGTTGATAGAGCTATTTACAATTCGCCTTCCAGCGAACTATCGATGAAAAGGACAATATCGAAGAAAGATTTTTTATTAGTGCATTCATATTATGATCGCTGGGTTAATGGAGAAACAGGTGTTAGACATGAGGTCAGTAGAAAATCAAGAAATACTGCTTATATCTTTGCTTTGATAGACAAATATTCAAATTGAAGGTGATGAGATGACGACTTCCCAAAGGACTATGGAAATAAAAAACAAGGAAATAGTTAGGAGGGAGTGGTTTGACAAATAAAGAAAAGAATCAGGTTGTGTATCGTTTGGCCTACAACTATCTCCTTGACATTTTACCAAATCAATTAGATTCTGATGATCTACACAAATATTTTATTGGTGATAGACGAGATTTCAGTTCTTTAGCTGATGTATTCGAACAACTAATTCAATCTGCACAGAATTATCAGCGTATGCCCAATGTAATAAAGTTTACGGAAAGAAAAGAAAAGATTAAGACCATTTTATGTGAATATGACTTTACTGAAATTGCTACATACAACATCGAAGATCTGTATCGGATATTTAGAAAAGAATTCAATGTTACCAGTGAGGATAGCAATCGCAATAGTTGGTATAAATGGAGTAAGTCAATAATTGATGCAGCAAAATTTATGTGTGATTTTGAAAACGTAGACGATTTCAAAACCTTTGTAAATCAGTTTGACTACAATCTGCATACAAGAATGGCTCTGCCATTGCTTATTTCTACAAAAATCAGTGGTATTGGCTTTTCATTGGCTTGCGATTGTCTAAAAGAGTTAGGGTATGTCAACTACCCTAAGCCTGATGTGCATTTGATAGATGTGTTTAGCGGGTTGGGATTGTCGGAACGAAATCCAATTTCAGTTTTTGAAGCCATTGTTAGAATGTCAGATGACTGTAAGGAAATAGATGAATCCATCACGCCATATAAAATCGACAAAATAATTTGGTTGATTTGTTCCGGTAGATTCTATCAGGACGATATAACGATTGGGCGGCATAAAGATGATTTTATTATGATGGCTGTTCAGCATTTATAGTTTAAATAAGGAGGTCAACTATGAGCAAGCATAGACAAAGTGGAGATTTGTATAGACCTATTTATAAAGAAGGAACGCATCTTGCACCATCCAAAGATACAGAAGGGGCAGTTCGAGGTTCGCTTTTGGATAACAAGACAAATCAGATTGCAGGCCAAGCTGAGTGGGTTAAGGTCGATGAAAGCGAATTTGAATATGACGAGCCCTATGACTACCAAGAACCCCGAATGGAAAAAGAATTATCTCCTGAAGCGCAGGAACTAGCACAGTTATTAGGTGAGGCTATCGCTGCTGGCACCATGTGGGTGTTGAGCGAAGTTGTCGCACCTCGAGTAAAATTTTGGTGGAAAGAAAAGGCTGCACCAGTAATGAGAGAGATGTGGAACGATGTCAAGAGCAAGAAGATAAAGCGGACCAGAAAAGGAAAGCCTGCGCAAAAACCCGAAATTTCGACTACTAGCAAAACTGTTTTGGAAATGGTTACACAAGAGTTTGATGAGGCATATGAAAAGTATGTGCACGATATGACTAGCGAGGAAGCACAACGTGAACTCATGGATATATTTATTCTGTCGGTTATGCTCGCTGCTAAAATTCGAAAGTTATCTAATGCTCGTATAATAAAAGATGGCGGTGCACTGGGAGAATATATAGAAGGGCAAGATATAATACAAAAACTATCTGATCCTAAATATGTAGCTAGTATTAATCAGATACTAGAAAACAATCCGCTATTATTGGAAGAAAAGTCAACTACTCTGTCAGAAATATTAGGGCATAGCATTGTTTTAAATTGTAAATACGTACCTATTGATGGCAATAAATTAAGAGAAATACTGATGATGTCATAAATCAAATTTATGGAGGAGCAATTTATGGATGAGACACAGGCAAAATATCATCATCTTGTTCCACAAACATATATGTCAGCGTGGGCGCATGGAAATGGTACTCTTAATGTAGAATTTCTAGATTCTCCAGGTAATATTGTCAAACGTAATAAAGAAAGAATTGCTGGAATGACAGATTTTCACTCAATCAAGGCTGGGATGCCTTTATGCACAGAGGCTGATACAAATATTATATTTGCGCCGATTCTAACATATTATGTTGAATACGAATCCAAAATTTTAAAGTCATCGGTGGATATGAATAAGAACTATTATGCTTTTGATGATTGGATTATTAAGCGTGAGGATGGTAGTCTCGTAAGTAAAAAGAGAGTGAAGGATGAAATTGAAAAAATAAAAATTAAAGATATAGAGACTAATTGGGCAATTAAGTACGAAAATCACTGGGATTTCGAAGTTAGAAAAATAGAAGAGAATGTACTATGTACTCCAAATGGCAGCATTCCAGCATTTGACAAAGATTATCTAACGAAGTTTTTTACTGCTCTGGACTGGAGAGGTTTTAACTCAAATCAGCATTTTGAAGAAGTGTATAGAAATTTGACTAACGGTCTACTAGATAATATTGAAGTTCCAGAAGATGATAGAATCTTGCCATCGCTAAAAACAGCTGCTGATGAAATGAGACATTATTTATTATTGAAATTTTACCGTCAGTATTTAAATGATACCGGTGTGATTTATGAAGATGCAATGGCTAGTTTAAAGTATACAAGCTTTCATTTTTTGGTAGCAGACGGTCCGACAAAATTTATTACAAGTGACAGTCCTGCTTTCATACATAAAAGAGAAGATGAGAAATTGGCTGGCCTACTTCCAATAACCCCGAGAATATTAATGGTGAAGGGAAAATGTATAGAAGATGATGGTCTATACTATGTTACGCATATCACTGATGAAGCGGTAAAAAGGTACAATTACGCTATTCGTTCTAATGCTGAGGAATTTGTAATCCACTATTGAGTAGTGGACTTGTTCACGAGTACTATGAAATCATTGATATGTTCCCTTGAACGGCGATTATTCAAAAATAACTGAAAAACTGATTGATATGTTTCCGCGAACAGATGCTATAAAAAATGGCCCACAGACATCAATTTCATCAACTCGAGCCACGTTGAGACCATTTGCTTGATGTCTAAGAAATAAAGCTCGGTAAGCATTGAAAATACTGGGTTTCATAAAATAAAAGTAAATCTGTCAACTCGACTTAAACCCTCGATATGGGTACGTGGAAACATATCGAGGGTGTTTTTTGTGGTAAAAATGAGTCTGAAATTAGGTAAGGTTGAATGGATAGAATAGATGAATTTACAAGGTTGAGGAGATAGGATAGATGTAATAGTAAGCGAATGAAATATTAGAAGGCTAAGAATATGTATTTTGAAAATAAAAGTCTTGACAGGTAAAAACATTTCAGATGATATAGTGTTATTTTTAAGATAGTACAATAAAGTCTTGACAAGAGATGGATATTTATATAAAATGTAAATGTACTAATTAAAAAATAACAGCATTGGAGGTGTGGTTTATTAAAATTGTAAAACTAGGAGATATATCGAGTATTACAACAGGTCAAGTAATTAAAAGAAAAGAAGCTCGACCAGGTGATATGGATGCAATTCAATATCGTATTCTTACTTTAAAGAGCTTTGATGAAGACGGTTTTCTAGTGAAAGAAGAACTTGATACCTTTAAAGCATTTGAAGAAATTGAAAGTAAATATATTACTTCAAAAGGTGATATTGTTGTTCGACTCAGCATGCCTTTTACAACAATTACAATAGATAAAGAAAGTGAAGGGATATTGATACCATCTCTTTTCGTAGT
>JAAYSI010000006.1 GCA_012524045.1 Peptococcaceae bacterium
CGAGTTTGTGATAGTATAGTTGGAGAACTGGAAAGCGAAGAGTATCGCGATCAAGAATTGGATTTTTCATATGAAATAATGGGAAATGTTGCTTATACAGTTTGTTCTCACTGTATGGGTGAATTACACCTGGGCCGGGAGATAAAATATTTCCACTGAATGCTCACCCTAGAGCTTAAACAATATCAACAAATAATTTTTTTCACAAACTCCGGACCGCTAGTTGGAAGCAAAGGAATTAAGGAATAGAACATCTTAAAATAGTATAGTAAATAGTAGTTGAAGAGTAATAATATTGTAAAGAATTAACAGCAAAACAAGTGGCTTTTTGCAGGAGGGTACTTTTATGCCAACTATTAATGATTATTTGTACAAGGGCTTAGAAATAGCGGAAATTGAAACAGCCGTAGTAAGAAAAGAATCTCCCCAGATTGTTTATCATATTACTGGTAGTCAAAAAGCCGCATTCGCCGCTCAGGTTCTGCGCAGCCAGAGACAGGGTCTGATTATCACTTATTCGGATGAGCAAGCCCAGAAATGGGTAAATGATCTGCAGACCTGGCTACCGGAGCAGGAGATTTTGTTATTTCCATCAACAGAATGGCTCCCTTTTGAAGTTTTAAGCAGAAGTCAGGAGACAACTGCCGATAGAATAAAAGTGTTAAGCGCTCTGCTTCCCGGCAACAAATCTGCTCAAAAGCAGATTATTGTTGCTACTGCTCAAGCTATAAGCAGAAAACTGTTTCAGCCGGAACGCTGGCAAAAGCATTGTATTCACTTTAAAGTAGGCCAAGAATATTCTTTGCCGAAAATAATAAAAACATTGATTGAAGCCGGCTACCAGAGAGAGGAAACCATTGAGGCCAGCGGACAATTTGCTGTAAGAGGGGGTATTTTGGATATTGCTCCCTATGATAGAGAACCGATTAGGATTGAATTTTTTGACGAAGAAGTAGATTCCGTCCGTATCTTTGATTTAGAAACCCAAAAATCTTTAGATAATCTTAACGAAGTGCTAATTATTCCGGTTCAGGAATATGTGATTACAGAAGATGAATGTGAGAACTTAAAATGGGAAATAAAGGCCAGAGCCCGTAAAGCAATCGGTCGCTTGCAGCGCCTTGGAAGAAGCGAAGCTGTAGAGCGTTTGCGCCAGAAAGTAGAACAACTGGATAATAGACTCCGGGACGGTATCATAGATGAAAATTTTTATCCCTATTTAAGTTTGCTCGAGGAAAAATATGTCCCCTTTTGGGAATGGACCAATCAGGACTGTTTAATTTTTCTGGATGAGCCTTTAAGGCTAAAAGAGCAACTAGAGTTCCAACATGAGCAGATTTTGACTGAATTTACCGATAATCTGGAAAGAGGGGAAGAATTTGTTTCTACCGAGGAGCTACTGGTTGCTTATGAGATGCTTTTAGACAGTGGCCAGCGGGTTTTAATTGGTCTTTCCAATTTGATGCGCGAAATCCAGGGTTTTAATCCGCGCCGCGTGGTCAATATAACAGCCCGGCCTTTAGCGGGTTACACTAAAACTTCGGTTTTAATAGAGGAGATTGAACGCTGGCGAGGCAAAGGCTATTCGATAGCTTTATTTGCCGGAGACGAAGAACATTGCAAAAGATTGGTTCAAGGCTTGAGGGATAGAGGGCTTCCGTCGAAGATAGCCGGCTGGGAAGAGGATTTAATTTCAGGAAATATTCAGCTTTATCCTTTATCTTTAGATCAGGGATTTGAACTCCCTACCAGTAAGCTGGTTATCTTTACCGAAACTGAAATATACAGAAGAGAACGAAAACATCAACCTAAGCCCAAAAAAACTCTCAAAGAAGACGCCTTCCTCAAATTTAGCGATCTTAAACCCGGAGATTATGTTGTTCATTTGTACCATGGAATAGGCAAATTTCTGGGCATAGAAAAGATTACTGTTGACGGAATAGAGAAAGATTATTTTGCGATTAAGTATGCGGGCGAGGATAAACTGTATGTGCCGTTAGACCAATTGCAGCTTCTGCAAAAATACCTGGGTTCCGATGCTGAAAGCACCCCGAAACTCAATAAGCTTAACGGCAATGAATGGAATAAAACAAAAAACAAAGCGCGCAGTGCGGTTAAAGAGTTAGCCTTTAATTTACTGGAGCTTTATGCTAAAAGGGAGAAGGCAAAAGGCTTTGCTTATCCTGAAGATACTCATTGGCAGAAGGAATTTGAGGACAAATTCCCCTACGAAGAGACCCCCGACCAACTGCAAAGTATTAAAGAAGTCAAGCAGGATATGATGAAAGACAAACCGATGGATCGGCTTTTATGCGGGGATGTAGGCTACGGTAAAACAGAAGTTGCTTTGAGAGCGGCGTTTAAAGCGGTTAGCAGCAATAAACAGGTTGCTGTCTTGGTGCCGACCACTATTCTAGCGCAGCAGCATTTTAATACCTTCCGGGAAAGGTTCATGGATTATCCGGTTAAAGTAGAGATGCTGAGTCGTTTTCGCACGGCTAAAGAACAGAAGGCCATAGTGCAAGGTTTAAAGGATGGGACCATAGATATTGTCGTGGGTACGCATCGTTTAGTTTCTCAAGGAGTGAGCTTTAAGGATTTAGGTCTTTTGATTGTGGATGAAGAGCAGAGATTTGGCGTTAGTCATAAAGAAAAAATAAAAACCCTTAAAACCAATGTGGACGTTTTAACCCTGTCGGCTACTCCGATTCCGAGGACATTGCATATGTCGTTAATAGGCTTGAGGGATATCAGCATTATTTCAACGCCGCCGGAAGATAGGTTTCCTGTTCAGACCTATGTAGCGGAGTTTAGGGTGGATCTGGTAAGGGATGCAATTCGCCGGGAGCTTGGCAGAGGGGGACAGGTTTTCTATGTTCATAACAGAGTAGAGAGCTTAGACCGGGTTGTAATGCTTCTAAATAATATTATCCCCGAGGCCCGTTGTGGGGTTGTCCATGGTCAAATGAATGAAACCCAACTGGAAAGAGAAATGCTGGCCTTTCTGGAAAAGGAAAAAGATGTGCTAATTTGTACTACCATAATTGAAAGCGGTTTGGATATGCCCAATGTGAATACTCTTATTGTCGATGAAGCCGATCGCTTTGGGTTAAGTCAGCTTTATCAACTCCGAGGACGGGTTGGCAGATCTAACAGGAAGGCGTATGCCTACTTTCTTTACCAGCCACAGAAAGTCCTTACCGAAGAGGCGGAAAAAAGGTTAGCAACAATCAGAGAGTTCACCGAATTTGGCTCCGGTTTTAAGATAGCGATGCGGGATTTAGAGATTAGAGGAGCAGGTAATTTTATCGGCGCGGAGCAACATGGCCATTTAGCTTCGGTTGGCTTTAGTCTTTATATGCGAATGCTTAAAGAAGCAGTCCAAGAACTAAAAGGAGAAGCTGTTGAAGAAACCTTCGAGCCCTCGATCGACATTCAGGTCAAAGCATTGCTACCGGATGAATACATTGTCGATAAACAATTAAAAGCGACGCTGTATCAAAGAATTCTAGCCATAACCACGGAAGAGGAAATAAGTGATATTCTCGACGAATTTGTGGATAGATTCGGAACTCCGCCCGAAGAGGTAGAAAACCTGCTGAATATTGTTAGGGTTAAGATTCAGGCTAAGGAGCTCAAGATCGAACAGATTATTCAACAAAAACAAAATATAGCTCTTAAATTCGCTGTTGATCCCGGTCTATCCGGGACGGAATTAATGGAGTTTGCTTCGAATTGCCCTTATCCTTTGTCCTTTTCTACTAATGAACAGCATAAACTTGAACTTAAAGCCCGCTATAGATCTTTGAACGCTCAGGATACCTTCAAAGCTATACTCAAAATTTTGGCTATGCTTAAGGATTGTGTTCAGAAGAAGGAGTTACAAGGACAAAATTAATTGCTTCTTAGGACAGTCCTTGGTATAATTGCTTATTAGAAAGAAAAAGGGGAATAATATTTGATGAAAACGAAAAGATCGCTAACCTGGACTTTGCTAGTGTTGATATTTTCCTTGCTGCTAACCTTGAGTGGCTGTGCAGACGGAGAAGGTTTTGCCGTGAAAGTAAACGGTAAACCGGTCCCAATGGAGGATTACGTAGAAAAGCTTAAAGCTGTTAAAGATTATTTCTCTAATCAAGGCTTAGACTTAACTACTCCAGAAGCAGCAGCTACCTTGAAAAGTGTCCAGTTTGAAGTATTAGAAAGCTTGATATCGTCAGAGCTAATTAGTCAAGAAGTGGAGAAAAACAATTGGGATTTAAATGATCCTGAAGTGGAAAAGCAAGTAGAGGAGCTTAAAGCTCAGGTCCCGGACGGGGATTATGAAAAATGGCTACAAGAACAAGGTATGACCGAAAAAGAAGTATTAGAATACTTTGCCTTTACCCATTTTATTTCTAAGGATGTTACAGTAACCGAAGAAGAAGTGCGGGAATTCTTTGATGCCCATTTGGCATATTATGGTGGGCAGGACGAGCAAGTAAAAGCCAGCCATATTTTGCTGGAGACAGAAGAAGAGGCCCTGGAAGTTATCGAACAGCTTAAGGGCGGAGCGGATTTTGCCGAGTTGGCTAAAGAAAAATCGATAGAGCCGGCAGCAGCCACCACCGGTGGCGATCTGGGTTACTTCACCAGAAACCAAATGGTTGTGGAATTTGCTGATGCTGCTTTCAGCCAAAAGGTGGGAACATTTTCGGAAAAACCTGTCCAATCGGACTTCGGCTTCCATGTTATTTTAGTTGAAGACTATAAAGAGGCGGTAATTCCTGATTTTGAAAAAGTGAAAGCAAATGTGGAAAGGGATGCTCTACTTTTTGCGAAGAATCAAAAAGTTGTTAGTTATTATTCGGAGATACGGGAAAAGTCAGAGATCGAGTATGCTAAAGGATTGGATCCGGAACTAGAATAATTCCACTCTTGGAATTCTTGGTAACATACTAAAAACTTTGGTTAAAGTGCGCGGGGTCAGTGGCCCCGTGCTTTTTTATGATTTATTATGTTTGGAAAAATAAGGGGATATTGCAATAATTTCTTTTTTAGGCAATGGAAAAATATGAATAATAAAAGAGTTCTAGATATATACTAAGATTGAATCAGTTGCTTTGGAAAAAGGAGGGAGAACTTAGTGAAAGCAACCGGGATAGTAAGGCGAATAGATGATCTTGGCCGTGTAGTGATTCCTAAGGAAATCCGGCGGACTTTAAGAATAAGGGAAGGAGATCCTCTGGAAATATTTGTGGATCGGGAAGGCGAAGTAATATTAAAAAAATATTCACCGATAGGTGAGTTGGGTGATTTTGCGAAAGAATATGCTGATTCATTATATGAAGCTACCGGACATATTGCTTGTATCGGGGACAGGGATGTAATCATAGCTGTAGCAGGGGCATCTAAAAAAGAATATCTAAATAAAGCCTTAGGACCAGCTGCCGAACAAGCAATGGAAGATAGAAAAACTGTTTTAAACTCAGGCGAAAGTGTTGTTATTAAGGATATTGATGGCGATGAAAAAGGAAAGGTTAACAGTCAAGTGATAGCTCCTATTATCGCCGAGGGAGATCCCATTGGGGTCGTAATTCTTATGTCGAAAGATCCAAATGCTAAAATGGGAGATCTCGAATTAAAACTTGTCGAAACAGCTGCAGGCTTTTTAGCCAAGCAAATGGAACAATAGATTGAAAAAGGGATCAGGCATTAAGGCTGTTAGCAAAACTGTTAACAGTCTTTTTATTTGCTTTAGCTTGGAAACAGAGGCAAATTTTTTGCATTTAGCCGCCAGGGGGCTTTATAATAATGATGTTAATATTATGTTAATAATATTATGTTAATCGGAAATATTATACCCTGTTCTATTATATTTTTATTTTCAGGAGGACTAAATGGTAAAACCGCTTTTACATATCATCGGTCTTGGTTTCAGCGATTTGGACAAGCTGCCGTTAGCCGTTTACAGGACCTTAGGCAAATCCCGCCCCGTCTTTGTCTTGGCGGATAGTTGCCCTGCCGTAATGGATATGCAAAAGGAAGGGCTGTTATGCGTAGATTTGTTTTCACAAGAGGATAAACTCCCAGACACGGCGGAGCAAGTAGCTGCCCAAATAGCTGAACAAATACTTTCTTATCCCGAAGAGATTAATATGGCCTCTATTGCTTTGCCCGGAAACCCGTTACGGGAGGGAAGATTGGCCCTGGAACTACAAAAAAGGCTTAACTCCAAATATGAATTAGATCTAAGTTTACTGCCCGCTGATGACTCACTGGAAAGACTTTTAGGAATTATGGCTGAACTTCGTTCTCGGATAGGGTGCCCCTGGGACAGAGAACAAACCCATCAAACATTAAAAAAATATTTAATTGAAGAAGCCTATGAAGTGATTGAAGCTATAGAGAGCGCAAGCATGCATAATTTATGTGAAGAATTGGGAGACTTATTATTGCAAGTTGTCTTTCATTCCCAAATAGCTGCAGAGGCCGGTCAATTCTCCTTCGCCGATATCCTTAAGGGAATCTCGGATAAATTGGTAAGGCGTCACCCTCATGTTTTCAGTACTGTTCAGTTGCGAAGCAGCGAGGAAGTTCTGACTAACTGGGATATAATAAAGAAGAAAGAAAAGGCCGAAAGAAAAGATGCCGGTCTGCAGCAAGAATTCTTCAATTTGCCGAAGGGATTACCTTCTTTACAACTAGCTGAAGACACCCAGAAAAAGGCCGCAAAGGTCGGCTTTGATTGGCAGGATTATCGCGGGCCTTGCGCTAAGATTTATGAGGAATTAGCTGAGTTGGAAAGGGAAATTGGGGATAAGCACAGGCTTCAAGACGAGTTAGGAGATTTGCTTTTTTCAATTGTAAATTTAGCACGTTTTTTAGGAATAAATGCCGAAGAAGCATTGCGACAAAGTACGAAAAAATTTCAAAAAAGGTTTAATCAAATGTTGGTCAGAATTCAGCAGGAAGGGCTTGCTCCGGAGCAAATGAATTTAGAACAATTAGATATTTATTGGGAGCAAGTAAAAAATGCTGAAAAATTTGGTACTTAGGGCTCATTTTAAGTTTTTATTAGAAGGAAAATGAAGATTAATAGCGAATATAGCTTCTAAAGTTTATATTTCATTAGGAGGGAGACTTTTGAATAAAGCAGAATTAGTTGCTGCTGTGGCAGAAAAGACCGAGTTCACCAAAAAGGATGCCGAGAAGGCAGTATCCGCAGTGTTCGATTCGATCAGTGAAGCTCTAGCCAAAGGTGAGAAAGTCCAGTTAGTTGGTTTTGGGACTTTTGAAGTTAGAAAACGTGAAGAGCGCATCGGCAGAAATCCCCAAACCAAAGAAGAGATTAAGATTCCTGCATGTAAGGTTCCTGGCTTTAAAGCGGGAAAAGCCTTAAAAGAGGCTGTTCAGTAATTATTATTATCCTTAGAATTATATTAAAGCTTAGAATTTATATTCAAGGCATTTCTCACCTTAAAATTTTTGGTGAGAAGTGCCGACCGCTAGAAAATTCTAATAACAAACTGCTAAAAGTGTTCACTAGAATCGCTTAGCAGTTTTTCTTTATAAAGGGAGGAAAATTAAATGAGGTTAGATAAATTTTTAAAGGTATCCAGACTGATAAAAAGAAGGACTGTAGCCAAGGATTTTTGCGAAGGAGAAAAAATAAGTGTCAATGGCAAAATAGCCAAGCCTTCGGCTAAGATTAAGCCGGGCGATATTATTACACTTGAGTTAAGAAATAATATTTTAGAGGTTAGAGTTTTAGCCACTCCTGCTTCGGTCAGAGCAGATGAAGCAAGCACTCTTTTTGAAGTGCTTAAAGAAGAGAAAAGAGCTTAAAAAGTACTAAAATTAGCCCGTATCGAATAGGATTATTCAGGAGAGGATACGGGGGGTTGAAAATGAGTGACAAGAAAGCAGGGCTGACTCATAAAATTATCCTGGAAGATAGAGAACTGTTAACAATTACCGGTGTAAACAAAGTTAAATCATTTGATAAAAAGGAAATATCCCTGGAAACCATCAAAGGTGGCTTGTTAGTTAAAGGACAAGATTTAGGAGTAAAAAACCTTGACCTGGAAAGATCGGAAATAGAGATTGAAGGCAATGTTGTTATGATTACTTACCCTGCCGGACGCTCCGGAAGTTCGTCTAAAGGAGTATGGGAGAAAATCTTTAAATAAATTTTCACTCTAGGGTCTAGGAAAGGGGAGAAATCTCAATTAGCGAGTTTGGTGTTTTAATTATGGTCACTCTGAGCGGAGTGGCTGTAGGGATATTTTTTGATTTCTACAGGATTGTTCGGTGGCAGCTGGGTTTAAATAAATTCCTTACCTTCATTGGGGATATATTTTTTTCTTGCGCGGCTGTGCTTATTATTTATTATTTTGCCCAAAAGGCCAATTATTTGGAATTGCGTTTCTATCTTTTTTTAGGCTCCTTATTGGGATTGTTGCTTTATCTTCGTATTTTGAGCTCACCGGTAAAAAAATTAATTATATACCTAATAAGAGGCCTTGTTACTCTGAAAAACTTACTGAAAAGAGCTCTAATTTTTGTATTTTCGGGAATAGCACGTTTGCTGACCTTATTTATGAGCGTACCGTATGGTCTGCTGCGCTGGTTTAGCTTACTCCTCTTTCGGATTCTGGAAGCTTTATGGCGAGAAATTAAGGCCGGTTTAAAGATCAAAATACCCAAACGGCCTAAAGAATGGTAGGACTTATGGGAAAATGATGTTAGCACTATTGATTCAAGGTTAAGAAGTAGCTAAAATGTAAGTAAATAATTCTTAAGGAAAGACGGATGGCATTGGGCAATAAAGCATACACGAGGAAAAGAAAACGGAAAAAAAACCCTTTGGTAGTTCTGCTATTAGGGATTGCTTTGATGCTGGCCGGAACTTGGTCTTACCAATTATTGCAGATGAATCAAGCAATGGAGCAAAGAAAAGCGGAATTGCTTCAGCAAAAGGCCGATTACATTGCTGAAAACGCCGAATTGCGCGAGGAAATAGAAAGGTTGAATACCCCAAGTTATATCGAGCAATTAGCTAGGGATAAATTGGGGCTGGTCCGCAAGGGCGAAATTCTCATCGCCCCAAAAGAAAGTGATCAGGATCCATAAAGGACATAAGGGCAAAGAAGAGGCAGTTCAAACGAGAAATAATTCGTTGGGCTGCCTTTTTTCTATTTCTTGGCCCTTACCAAATACTCCGTTCGCACGGTTAAGCTCACTTTCGTCTAAACTATTCCGAGATTAAAGAAGGAGCATGATGAAGAAAGCAGAAAATGCCCTTTCTTGTTGCTTTGCAGCGGGTAATTGTAAACAAAAAGAAATCAAACAGCCTTTTTGCCGAAGGAGAAACTATCGTCGACTTAAGCCCCTCCTGACTTAGACAAGCTTCGCAGCAAAGATGCGCTATAATTACTAAATAATGGTATATTTTGGAAGAGGTGGCAATATGGCTGATTGGGCAACTTTAAAAATGGATAAAACACTTGGTAAGGTGTCGGGAAACGTAGGAATGCTCTTACTGTTCCCTGTGATAGGTTTTATGTTAGCCAGAGCGAATGTATTTGGCCTGTATCCTTTTGCGATTGCCTTTAGCGCAATTTTAGCTGCAGATAAAAAAAATAGAAACTTACTAATGACTTTAATCGGTGTTATTTTAGGCTTAATTTCAGTCCGGGATTTAGCGGTTTCTCTCCAAGTATTGGCGGCAATCGGGTTTTGTAGTTTAGTTATTCCTAAAATCAAAGCTTTCAAAGGAGAAGGTATAATATTACCGCTAATAACAGCTTTGGCTACGGCTTTAAGTGGTAGTATCTTTTTGGCGGCAACTAACGGTTTGAGTCAGAGTGCTTTAATTCTTGTGGTAGCTCAAAGCGCGCTGGCCGGCGGCTTTGCGGTTATATTTTGGTGTGCCTATTTGCAAAGAGAATGTCTCTTAAAAGGCTCGTTTAATTCAGAACAGGCAATGGCTTGGTTTTTGGTTCTAGCAGTTTGTTTGAGCGGCTTGGAAGGTCTCACCATAGGTGGGGTCAATTTGCAAATCTTAGTACTTGGCTTCTTTATTCTTTATATTGCTGATAGATTCGGAGCAGGGGCAGCTGCCGGAGCCGGTGCTATCCTTGGTTTTTTACTTAAATGGAATTTTGGAGTGGACAGTTTAATTAATGCCGGTATATATGGCTTACTGGGTTTTATTTGTGGCGGCTTTGCCGGTTTTGGTAAGTTGGGTATAGCAGTTGTCTACTCGGCGGCAGTTTTAATGATTTCGTATTTTGTGCATGAAAGTTTTTTATCTGTTTATCTGTACTCATCGGCCTTGGGGCTCTTACTTTTTGTTATTTTGCCGGGCAAAAAAAAGAAAAGCACAGTTTTGAAGAAAAAAGTTATGCCCGAGATAGAAACTACGGTCAGTAAGGTAAAAACTTTAGCCGATATTTTTGACCAATTAGCATTTGGTTTTCAGGCTGCAGGAGTTGAGTCTAAATTAAAACCGGAAGTGCCCGAGCTAATGAATATATTGGTAGATAGAATCTGTAAGAATTGCCCTACGGTTAAGCATTGCTGGGAAAGGGAGTTTTATCGTACCTATAATTTTCTGTTTGACCTATTTTCCTATCAAGAAGAAAAAATGGAGCTTGGTGAAACGGAGCAAAAGGATTTTCCGCCAGAGTGGAAAAGTTATTGCGGAAAACTTCAGGAATTAATGTTGGCCGCCCGCTTTATTCTGGAGCAACAAAAAGACAAAGAAGTCTGGCAGAAAAGGCTGGCCCTAAACCGTGATGCTTTGGCTGAGCAATATAAGAATGTATCCCAGGTAATAGGACATCTGGCTAAAGAATTATACTCCAAGCATAATGCCGAAGAGGGCAAACCATTGGTTTGGTCTCGACAACATCGGAGAGTATTGGATATTGGAGTGGGTACTTTTATTAAAGCCGGTAATGGCATCAGCGGAGATAATTTCAGTTCCGTGCCTTTGTCTGCGACTAAGAGTGCTTTGGTACTCTGTGATGGAATGGGTGTTGGAGAAGAGGCAGCCAGGATGAGTTCGGCAGCTCTGACAATTTTAGAACAATTATTGAGTACGGGCTTTGAAGCCGAAGGTGCACTTAAAGCCCTTAACTCGATTTTGGTATTGCGTTCGCCCGAGGAAAGTTTTGTTACCGTAGATATGGTTATACTAGATCTAGAAAGGGAAGAAGCCAGACTTATTAAAATTGGCGCAGCTCCAACCTATATAATTAGGCAAGATGATATTGAAATCCTAGAAACTTCCAGCTTGCCTGTGGGAATATTAAATGATATTGAAATTCCGGTGATTGATATTGGGTTTACAGATGAGACTTTGGTGCTGGTTACCGACGGTATTTTAGATGTCGGTAGTAAAGAGAATGACTGGCTTAAGGAATTTTTACAGGAAGTTGAGCTTATGTCGGCTCAAGAATTAGCCGATAGAATAATTAAAGAAGCTATGCGACTAGCTAAAGGAAGGCCGGAAGATGACGGAGTAGTTTTAGTAGTGCGCCGCAGAGAATAAGAGATTAAGCCGGATTAGAACAGGCAATATTATTAATAAGCAATTCATTTAAAAATCCTATGGATTTTACACTTTATTTACATCAAATATTTAAGATTATATTAAGTTTTGTCAGATATACTTTGACAAATGGCTAAATATGTAGAAAATATTTAGTAGGAATATATTAGTTCAGATTGTTGTGGCCTGCGGAGGAAAATAATGTACGCCAAATTGAGTATGCAAATACTGCCCCGACTGATTCCGGTTGGCTCCAGGATACTGGTAGCCGTGTCAGGTGGTCCGGACTCAATTGCTTTAGCTCATATTTTGTGGCGCTACATGCACGAACATCGAGATCAACAGCTATCCCTGGTCATTACTCATGTCAACCATAAAGCCAGGAAAGAAGCAGATCAGGAGGCTATGTTAGTTCGGAAGCTGGCTGAAAAATGGGAATTGCCTTTTATTCTACATGAATTCAATGCTAAGGAATACGCTAGTTTTTCTCGACTAAGTTTTCAAGAGGCAGCTCGTGAGTGGCGGTATGCTCGTTGGCAAGAAGATATGAAGCGATATAATTGTGAGTTGTTGGCTACTGCTCATCATTTAGGAGATCAGGCTGAGACGGTTCTTTATCGTTTGCTAAGAGGAAGCGGTACCGCTGGTTTGGCTGGGATTTATCCGGCTAAAGATAAGATCATCAGGCCTTTGCTTGGTATTACAAAGCAACAGATTTTAGATTATTGTATGGAGTTTAGGCTTCCCTATGCAGTTGACCACAGCAATAACGAACTTGTTTACGACCGAAATAGGATTAGATTGCAACTTATCCCTGAATTGGAAAAAAATTATAACAAGAGGATCCAGGAAGCGTTAGGTAGGACGGCAGAACTTTTACGCTGGGATGAAGAATATATTAACTCACAGGTTGAAAAAAAATGGACTAAATATTGTAGGAATATCAAAGAGGGGCAGTTGCTGATTGCCTCTGAAGTTTGGGGTGAGCCTGAAGCCATTTTGTCTCGGATTATTCGCAAGGCTGCAGTTGTTTTGACTGGAGAGCAACGCGGTTTGGAATATAAATTTATTAAGACAATTATGGAAACCGGTAATAAGAGTGGTTGGAAGCAGGATTTGCCAGGCCTTGAAGTCCAAATAAAGACGAATGGCATTTTCTTTTTTCGGAAAGAATTTAAACAACAAGATGAGAATAATTATTTTTCGGAGATGGAGATTAGATTAATACCTGAAAGATGGTATTCAATCCCCGGTCTAAATCTCCAGATTGGCCTTTTTAGCGAACTTTTGGCAATACCGGATCTCCTCTGGTTTACTGAATTTGATGCTGACCGCGTAGCTAACTTAGAAGATTACCTGATTTGCAGGTTTCGGAGACCCGGTGATAAAATGTATTTCCGCCAAATTGGCCACAAGAGTATGAAAAAAATATTCCAAGAATACAAAATTCCAGTTGAAAAGAGGAAAAGATACCCAGTAATAGCCTATAATTCTCAGATTCTTTGGCTACCAGGATTGTGTCGCAGCGATAATCTGCTGCCGGCTGAGGCTACATCTACCAAGCTTTATGCCTTAATAAGAAAAACATCCGGCTCAGGGACTGTTAGTTAAATTTATACCTATATTAAATTCGTTGTAAAAGATATTAGCGCATGATATAATATTTCTACTGTTTTTTGGCCGAAATTATATGTTATACTTGCTTATTAATATGTTTTGCTTGAAAGAGAGGAGGATCTCCTGTTGAAAATATTTAAAAATGTAGCCATATACTTGCTTATAGTTTTATTGGCTATACTTCTTATTAAACGGTCCAGTCCGCCGGCTGAAATCGATACAAGTCTTCGCTACAACGAATTCAAGCAAGCTGTGGCTGCAGGAAATGTAAGTGCAGTTTCAGTGGTTGTCGATGACCCTGTAAACACTTATACCGTGACGATGAAAGATGGCAAGGTGTACGAATTAACCGGTCCTACCGGTGATCAGGCACTTTTGGATACACTTGATGCCCAGAAAGTCACTTTGGAGTTTGATCCTCCGCCGACTGCACCCTGGTGGATATCGATTCTGCCGACTTTGATTATGTTTATTCTGATATTTGGGCTGTTCTTTTATATGATGCAGCAAACCCAGGGCGGCGGCAGTAAAGTTATGCAATTTGGCAAAAGCAGAGCCCGTTTGGTGACTGATGAGAGAAAATATACTTTCGCTGATGTTGCCGGAGCTGATGAGGTAAAAGAAGAACTTGAGGAAATTGTAGAGTTTTTAAAATCACCGCAGAAGTTCAATGAAATAGGTGCGAAAATCCCTAAAGGAGTTCTTCTCTTTGGACCTCCCGGAACCGGAAAAACCTTACTAGCTAAAGCGGTATCCGGAGAAGCGGGCGTTCCATTCTTTAGTATTAGTGGATCGGACTTTGTGGAAATGTTTGTCGGCGTAGGAGCGTCCAGGGTTAGGGACCTTTTTGAACAAGCGAAAAAAAATGCTCCGTGCATTGTCTTTATAGATGAGATTGATGCCGTGGGACGACATCGTGGTGCCGGTTTGGGCGGCGGTCATGACGAACGGGAGCAAACTTTGAACCAGCTTTTAGTAGAGATGGACGGCTTTAACGGTAATGAGGGTATAATCATTATTGCAGCTACCAACCGTCCGGATATTTTGGATCCAGCCCTTTTACGTCCTGGAAGGTTTGACCGGCAAGTGGTGGTAAGCGTTCCGGATATTAAAGGGCGAGAGGAAATCTTGCAAGTCCATGTGAAAGGAAAACCCTTGGCTGACGATGTCAGATTGGAAGTACTTGCGCGCCGCACACCCGGTTTTACCGGTGCAGACTTGGCCAATTTGGTCAATGAAGCAGCGTTACTTTCTGCTCGACGCAACCAAAAAAGAATTAGCATGAGAGCCTTGGAAGACTCTATTGAGAGAGTTATTGCCGGGCCGGAAAAGAAAAGCCGGGTTATTAGCGATTATGAAAAGAAATTGGTTTCTTACCACGAAGCGGGGCATGCGTTGCTTGGTGAATATCTGCCGCACACTGATCCTTTGCATAAAGTCTCAATTATTCCGAGAGGCAGAGCCGGTGGCTATACCCTGCTATTACCAAAAGAAGACCGTAACTATATGACCAAATCCCAGTTAATGGATCAAATAGTAATGTTACTGGGCGGTAGAGTCGCCGAAGCTCTGGTTTTAAAAGAAATCAGTACCGGTGCTTCTAACGATTTGGAAAGAGCTACTGCCATTGCTCGTAAAATGGTTACGGAGCTTGGAATGTCTGAGGAATTGGGGCCTGTAACCTTTGGGCATAAAGAAGAACAAGTATTCCTAGGCAGAGATATAGCTCGAGATCGCAATTACAGTGAATCGGTGGCTCAAGCAATTGACAGTGAAATTAGAAGAATAGTGGATGAGTCTTACCAAAAAGCTCAAGATATCATTATTGAAAAAATGGATACTCTACACGCTATTGCTCAGGATCTGATGGAAAACGAGACTATCGAAGCTGAAAGATTCCAAGAAATAATTGCTCGCTATGATGAATCCCGCAGAAAACAAATGGAAGATTCGAAGCCAGAGGAAGATCAAAAAAGTGACGAAGAACCAAAATCTGATGAGGATTCAACAAAGGAAGCGGCTGCTGATTCTGCCGAAGATTAAGAAATAAGCAAGAGTAAAAAATTTAAATAAATATAAAAAGTATAGAAGGTTTTAGGAGGATTACGGTGGAAAGAACATTTCTTATGCTCAAACCTGACGCTATTCAGAGGGGTCTAGTTGGAGAAATAATTTCTCGTTTTGAAAAAAAAGGTTTCAAACTGGTTGCTATGAAAATGATACAGGTTGACAGAACTTTAGCTGAGGAACATTACAAAGAACACCGAGGCAAAGCTTTCTTTGAGCCGACGGTACAGTATATAATGTCTTCTCCTGTGGTAGCAATGGTTTGGGAAGGTAAGAATATAGTGGCTTTGGCGCGGGAAATGATGGGGGCGACCAATCCGGCCAACGCCAATCCGGGTTCGATTCGGGGTAGCTATGGCATGGACATAAGTCGAAATGTGATTCATGGATCGGACTCAGTGGAAAGCGCAGAGCGGGAGATCGCGTTGTATTTTACACCGCAAGAAATCTTAGCTTATACTAAAGCCGGGGAAGAATGGCTTAGTGAATAAAAACAAAAAACACCCGTATACGGGTGTTTTTTTTCCAAAAGAGTTTACTTGAGATATAATTAATTTGCCTAAAACAGTCAGTTTGCGAGTGAACTGAGGTGAAATAATGACGACCAAAAAAAATTCAGCTCTAGGCCTTATTACCTTAGGTATGATAATTATTGGTGTTTTAGGAATGGTCTTAGTGAAATCCTATCAGGCTCAATATGATACTAATTTGGCGGATGCCAGTTTGCCTAATCTTTTACAATTAGAATTGGAAAATGAGCAGTTAGCTAAAGAAAATGCGAAACTCTGGGAGGAGTTGGCGAAACTGCAAGCCGGCCAAAATGAAGTTGCTTTTGCCTCCGAAAAAATAAAAGAAGCTAGTATCAATGCTGGTTTAGTACCGCTAACCGGTTTAGGGATAAGAATAATTCTGGATGATTCGGATTTTGAACGCGATTCGGAATATGGGAATTACGTTATCCATGAAGAATATTTGCGGACTTTAATTAATATTCTTTGGAATGGCGGTGCAGAAGCTATAGCCGTTAATAATCAAAGAATATCCGCCCATACCGAAATTTTTTGCAGTGGAGCATATATCCAAATTAACGGAACAAGACAGATGCCTCCATATAGAATAGTAGCCATCGGCAATCAGGATGATTTGCAATCAGCCTTACAGTTTTATTTATGGGATATTCTCGGCGAATATCAGCAGCAATATGGAATAACTCGGAAGTTAGAAGTGCCGACCGAGCCTCTCAGAGTACCGGCAGCCATCGAGAGAAACTATATGTATGCCGAGCCGGTTAAGGAGGGTTAAGATGGTAAAAAAACATATTGTTTCAGTATTAACTATTGCGGCGGTTGCCATTGGCTTTTTGCTTTCTATCCAAATGCAAATTCAAAAAGAAGCTGACTTGGCTGAACAGATTCAACGACAGAGAGTAAGCCAGACCAAAGCGGTTCTGAATAGTTTGCAAGAAAAGAATAAAGAGCTGCAGGAAGAATATGCCAGGCTGACCGCTGAATTGGAAAAATATCAAAGTAAGGATACTCAGAACCCTTATATTGCTCTTAGACTGGATAAGCTTAAAATAATGGACGGAACCATGAAAGTCCAAGGGCCGGGAGTTAGGATGGTCATCACGGATACCGGCAGTGATACCCATGTGACTTTCCCCCTTACTACCGACGATTTGCGGAGAATTATTAACACCGTGAAATTTGCCGGGGCTGAAGCAATAAGCATTAATGGCCAGCGGGTCATAGCCTCGACCTCCATTGTGATGAGTGGGACCTCAACAATTTTAGTAAACTCCGTTCCGATAAGTAGGATTGGGGGAACGACCTATGAAATCTTGGCTATAGGCAATCAGGACACTTTAGTGGATTACTTGACTAAGCTAGAAGCTATCCCGCTAAAACAAGCGGGAATGAAAGTAGATATAGTTAGAGAAATAGTGACTATACCGTCTTATAAAGGTGGCTATCGCTTTGATTATGCCGAGCCAGAAGAGGAAGAGATAACCTATTAGAGGACTTAATCAAGACCCATCGGGACAAAAATAGTGTGTTTCGGAGGGTCTTTATTATATATTCTGATGGCGCTATAACAAAAACTTTTTTTCACTATAGGTAAAAAGCCTTAAAGTTTTGAATAAAGTGTGATAGTATTTAGTATTAGATATTATCATAATATTCTGAACATTACCCTTTTTTTCACAAGGCTCTTTGTTTAATTCTAAGAATATAAATTTTCTCTACTTTTAACATCCTCACACTTTATATTGCACTCTTTATATTATATATACTTAACATCACATCATAAAAAAGTAGAGATGTTTATAGCCAAAATAAAAAATGCTAGGAGGTATATAGAATGGCAGAAAATCTACTTGCGGCAAGGGGTGTATCAAGACGTTCATTCCTTAAGATGCTTGCAGCAACCTCGGCCGCGCTTGGGCTTCCCAGTGCAGTTTTTCCTAAAACTGTCCAGGCCGTAGAAGATGCGCTGGAGAAACCCCCGATAATTTGGCTACATGGAATGGAATGTACGGGGTGCTCAGAATCATTGCTGGCGACCTTAAATCCATCCATAGCCGAAGTAGTTCTAGATATGCTATCTATCCGCTATCATGAAACGATAATGGCAGCGTCTGGTCATGTTGCGGAAGAAGCATATCAAGAGGCCTTAAACGAAAACTTTGTTTTAGTAGTTGAAGGCTCCATCCCCTCTAAAGAAGATAGATATTGTATGGTGGGTGGCAGACCTTTTAGAGAAATGGTACTGGAGGCCTCACAAAAAGCGGCAGCGGTTATAGCAGTTGGCAGCTGCGCCTGCGACGGCGCCGGAATACCCGGGGCTTGTGATGTGGGAGCAGTAGGTGTACGCGAGCTTTTATTGACTAATAACATCAGTACACCGGTTATTAATTTGCCCTGCTGTCCTCCCAAACCGCAAACTATGCTAGGCACAATTGTTTATTATTTGACCTATAAAGATGTGCCGCCTCTCGATGAACAAGCGAGACCGTTAGTCTTCTATGGCAATCTACTTCATGATAACTGCCCGCGCCGCGGCCAGTTTGAAGCAGGTAATTTTTTAGAAGACTGGAATGATCCCGCCCAAAAAGATTATTGTTTGCTGTTAAAAGGCTGTAAAGGGCCAAAAACTTATACTGATTGTGCTCAAGTCTGGTACAACGATAATACTAACTTCTGTATTAATGCCGGATCGCCTTGTTCCGGATGCTCTGAGGCCGGTTTCTTTGCAAACTTTAGCCCTCTTTATCAGAAACAAGAAATCTTTAAGCTGCCCGGTATTGGCAATATCAATGCAGACACTACTGGTAAGGTAATCGGTATTGCGACAGCTGCTGGGATAGGGGTTCACTTGGCTGCGAG